>JACAEY010000062.1 GCA_013388605.1 Nitrospirota bacterium
CCTCAGAAAATTATAAATGGCAAAAAAGGAATTTCTTATAGAATTATTCGGTGCTGTCCATAAAAGATACGATTTCTTAAATCATCTCCTAAGCCTTTATCTTGACAAAAAATGGAGAAAATCTCTTGTTGCTCAAGCAGAATCTACTTATATAAATAAAATGCTCGATGTCTGTACAGGGACAGGAGACCTTGCTATAGAATTTGCAATTAGATATCCAAAGGCAACAATTATAGGTAGTGATATCTCAGATAGGATGCTAAAAATAGGGATTGAAAAAATCAAAAAAAACGGTCTTCAAGGAAAGATTTTTTTACAGCAATCTGATCTTTTCTATCTCCCTTTTAAAGACTGTGTTTTTGATGCTGTAAGTATAGGTTTCGGTTTTAGAAATCTACACGATCTTAGTAGTGGAATAAGGGAAATGTCAAGGGTCCTAAGAAATGGTGGCTTGTTATTAATACTTGAGCTTTCATTACCGCAAAACAATCTCTTAAAAAAATTGTTTCTTATCTATCTAAAACATATCTTACCCAAAATAGGGGGCTTGGTCTCTGGGTTTCAGTCTTCCTATGCATATCTATCATCTTCAATAATAGCATTTCCAAAAAAAGAAAAGGTCATCGAACTTCTTAAAGCAGAAGGTCTAAGAGACGTCTCGCACATAAATCTATCAGGAGGTATAGCATCAATATTTATGGGTAAAAAATAAAAGTAAAGAAAAATAATTTTTTAGTATATTTTCCAAGAATTTCATAAGTGTTATAGGTTAAAATTTATAAAAACAGAAAATTTTTGATAGTAAAAATATGTATAAAGAAGGAGATTATGATATCATTGTCATTGGTGCTGGCCATGCTGGTTGTGAAGCTGCACTCGCTTCAGCCAGGTTGGGTTTCAGTACCTGCCTATTCACAATAAATCTTGACACAATCGCTCAGATGTCTTGTAACCCCGCTATTGGTGGTCTTGCGAAAGGTCACCTCGTAAGAGAAATAGATGCACTCGGGGGAGAGATGGCAAAAGTAACAGATAAAGCAGGAATACAATTCAGAATGCTGAATATGAGTAAAGGTCCTGCTGTCTGGTCTCTAAGGGCACAAGCTGATAGAGTTCTATACAGGCTTTCAATGAGATATGTCCTTGAATCTCAAAAAAACCTTAAAATAAAACAGACATCTGTTGAAAAAATAATTGTAGAAGATGGAAAAGCAAAAGGTGTTATTACATCTCTTGGAATATTTTATGGAGCAAGAGCCATTATTGTCACTACAGGAACATTTCTAAAAGGTCTTGTTCACATAGGTCTAGAAACCTTCCCTGCTGGTAGAGCTGGAGAGTTTCCATCAGTAGGGCTTTCCGATTCTCTGAGAGAACATGGCCTGAAGACAGGTCGCTTCAAGACTTGCACACCACCAAGGCTTGATGCCAAGACAATAGATTTTTCAAAAACCGTACCACAATGGGGTGATGATCCCCCCCCTCCCTTTTCTCACAGCACAGAAAAAATAACAAATCCACAGCTTCCGTGTTATTTAACTTATACAAACAATGAAACCCATAAAATAATATTCGACAATCTTGAACGTTCATCTATATACAGTGGCAGGGTTAAAGGGACAGGACCAAGGTATTGTCCTTCAATTGAAGATAAGGTTACTATGTTTCCTGAGAGACAGCGGCATCAGGTATTTCTTGAGCCGGAAGGACTTGAGACCAAGGAGTATTATGCAAATGGTATATTTACAAGCCTTCCCTATGATATGCAGGTAAGCCTTATAAGGACAATCTCTGGGCTCGAAGAAGCAGAGATCATGAGACCAGGGTATGCCATAGAATATGATTTTGTTTTTCCAACTCAGCTTAAACATAGCCTTGAGACTAAAACAATTGATGGGCTCTTTCTTGCAGGACAGATAAATGGGACCTCAGGCTATGAGGAAGCTGCAACACAAGGGCTCATCGCAGGAATTAACGCATGCTTGAAACTTCAAGGAAGAGAACCCTTGGTTCTGGGAAGACATGAGGCATATATTGGGGTTCTTATTGATGATCTCATAACAAAAGGGACGAACGAACCTTATAGAATGTTTACTTCCCGTGCAGAATACAGACTCCTTCTAAGACATGACAACGCCGACTTGAGATTGATGGATAAAGGTTATGAGATTGGTCTTCTTGAAAGGTCAGTTTACGAAAAATTTCAGGAGAAGAAGAAGCTCATAGATGAAGAACTTCTACGCCTTAAAAAAACTCGAGTAAGATTAAATGAGGCTGAAAAAAATGAATCCCTTGAGCAGATTTTAAAAAGACCTGGAATTAATTACCAATTTATAGAGAGGCATTCGCCTCCTAACAAACAATTATCTGAAGAGATTAAAAAAGAGGTTGAGATTCAGGTGAAATATGAAGGGTATATACAACGCCAAATGGAGATGGCAGAAAGACTTAAAAAAATAGAAGATAAGAAAATACCTAAAGATTTTAATTATACCTCTGTGAATGGTCTTTCTAAGGAGATTTTAAGCAAGTTACAGGAAGTAAAACCTGTCAATCTTGGACAGGCAAGCAGAATCCCCGGTATAACCCCTCCAGCCATTTCTCTTCTGTTGGTTGCAATAGAAAGATTGAAAAAAGAGAGAGGTAAAAGTCAATAAGATAAAATTTGCTTTCACAAAAAATATGAAACTCCATAAAAAATATAATATGTTAGAATTAAAAAGAGCTTTATGGTTAGGCAAAAGGATATTCCCTCATTAGATGACATTGAGAGGGCTGAACGGCTGAGAAAAATTATAGAAGCCCTCAATGAAGTAAACAAAAACATCCCTATAATTGTTGAAGGAAATAGGGATGTTTATGCCCTCAGAAAGCTTGGACTGACCGGAGAAATAATAGCTCTTCACAATGGGAAAAGTCTTTACAACTTTTGCCTTGATATAGCAGAGAGATTACAAAAAGTCGTCCTTCTCCTTGATTGGGACAAAAAAGGAGAAAATCTGTATAAAGCCTTATCATTGTATCTTAATGGCTATTGGGAGGAATTTTCTTTTTTTCGAGAAATCATTAAGGTAAACTGCCAAAAGGATATTAAGGACATAGAGGGAATACCAAAATTATTAAGGAGATTAGAAGGAAATGAAGGCCATCGGTATTGAAGGTGAAAATGCTGCGGTAAAATTTCTTGAAGAAAATGGTTATAGAATTATCAGAAGAAATTATAATACATATATTGGGGAAATTGATATTATTGCTCAAGACGGTGAAACAACAGTATTTGTTGAGGTAAAGACAAGAGGGAATGAGTCATTTGGTAAACCTTTTGAAGCAGTTAATAAAAGAAAAAAACAAAAACTTAAGAACTTAGCTCTACTATATATGAAAAAACAAGGGAAAGAAATCCCTATCAGATTTGATATCCTCAGTATCTTTAGTAACAATAACGGTAATAAAGAAATTGAACATATTAAAGATGCCTTTGAAATCTAAAAAGCCTTGAAACTCTGTTTCTTTTACTTTTTATTATTTGTCTTTTTTCTCAGATTTCACTTCCTTAGATTTTCTTAAATCTTCATAATCAATAAATTCGAGAACAGCCATAGGAGACGAATCATTAACTCTATTTCTCGTTCTAATAATCCTGAGATAGCCTCCGTTTCTTCCTGAAAATCTCGGAGCTATTTCACTAAAGAGTTTTGCGATAATAGCTCTATTTGGTAAATAAGATATAGCAAGACGCTTAGAATGGAGATCTCCCTTAATCCCTAATGTTATCAACCTCTCTGCAATTCTTCTTGCCTCTTTTGCTTTTGCCACGGTTGTCTCTATTCTTTGATGTTCAAAAAGTGAAGCAACAAGACCACGTAAAAGTGCCTTCCTCTGGTTTGTAGTTCTACTAAATAATCTACCATCAACTCTATGTCGCATCTTTTATACTCTCCCCGCTGCGTAAAACCATCTCTTTGTTAAGGGCATTCATATCAATCCTCATACCGAGACGCAAACCCATTGAATGTAGTATATCCTTAATCTCATTCAGTGACTTTCGTCCAAAATTCTTTGTTTTAAGCATTTCATGTTCTGTCTTTTGCACAAGGTCAGCGATCGTCTTTATGTTTGCGTTTTTAAGACAGTTATTTGCTCTTACAGAAAGTTCAAGCTCATCAACACTTTTTAAGAGATTCATATTAAAAACAGGGTTCTCATTATGTGACTCAACCTCAGTATTTTCTATTAGTAAACTCGCCTCTTCTTTCTTCTCCTTTTCTTCATCAATTAAAAACAGATCGAGATGCTCAATTAAGATTGATGCTGCTTGAGATAGTGCTTTCTGAGGAGTTATACTCCCGTCTGTCCATATCTCCATTACAAGTCTGTCATAGTCTGTAGCTCTGCCAACTCTAGCTTTTTCTACAAAAAAATTAACCTTTTCTACAGGACTGAAGATAGAATCAATGGCTATAACACCTACAGGAAGTTCTTCTTCCTTATTCAATTCTGAGGGCACATAACCTTTTCCTTTTTTAATATACATTTCAGCCATAAATTCAGCATCTTCATCCAAAGTCGCTATAGGCTGGTCGGGATTTAGAACCTCAAATGATGCATCTCCTTGTATATCAGCTCCGGTTATTATTTTAGGACCATTTACTTTTATTGTTGCTACTTTTTCACCATCTGTATGAAGTTTAAACCTGAGTTTCTTTATATTCAAAATTATATCGATTACGTCTTCTTTAATGCCTTCTATCTTTGCGAACTCATGAAGAGTCCCCTCGATCTTAATCGCTGTAACTGCTACACCTTCAATAGAAGACAATAAGACCCTTCTAAGCGCATTACCTATTGTTGTGCCAAATCCCCTTTCTAAGGGCTCAGCTATAAGTTTTCCATAAGTATCGCTTAGTGTTTCTTCATCAAACCTGATCTTATCAGGGAACTGAAAACCTTTTCTCTTGAGATCCATAAGACCTCCTAAATTAATTTCCATTCTTTAAACTTGAATACATAAACCAATTGTCTTTAAAAGTCTAAAATGACATTCTTCACTTGTTATTAGTTATTTTCCATTTTGGTCACTTTAATCTGGTTTTTTATTTTGAATAAAGTTCTACTATTAATTGTTCTTTAACAGGAAGCTGAATTTCCTCTCTCGATGGAATATGAAGAACCTTCCCTCTCATATTCTCACTATCAACCTCAACCCATGCAGGAATTCCTCTATGCACTGCTTTAACAACACTATCAGTAATCTCATGGATATTTTTACCGGACTCAGCTACTTCTATGACATCTCCTCCCTTGACCTCATAAGTGGGGAGGGTTATCTTTTTCCCATTTACAAGAAAATGTCCGTGATTAACAAATTGTCTTGCTTGACGTCTGTTTGATGCAAAGCCCATACGGTATACAATATTATCAAGCCTTCTCTCAAGAAGTTGAAGAAGAACTTCTCCTGTAATCCCTTTCCTTCTTTCAGCCTCTTCAAAATACCTTCTGAACTGTCTTTCAAGAAGACCATAAGTCTTTCTCACCCTTTGTTTTTCCCTTAATTGTATACCATAATCTGATAATTTTCTGTATCCCTGACCGTGTTGTCCAGGGGGGTATTTTCTTCTATCAATTGCACATTTTTCAGTGTAACACCTATCACCTTTAAGAAAAAGTTTTTCTCCTTCTCTACGACAAATTCTGCATAAAGGTCCTGTATATCTTGCCAATTTAAACTCTCCTCTTTTTTGGTGGTCTACAGCCATTATGTGGAACAGGTGTTACATCCTTTATAAGATTAATCTCAAGACCTGCAGCCTGAAGTGCTCTGATAGCGGATTCCCTTCCAGCTCCGGGACCTTTAATAAAAATATCAACTTGTTTTATGCCCATATCAATAGCCTTTTTCGCCGCTGCGGTAGCTGCCATCTGAGCAGCATAAGGTGTGCCTTTTCTTGAACCTTTAAACCCAATGTTTCCTGCACTTGACCAAGTGATAACATCACCATTGGGGTCTGTTATAGTTATAATCGTATTATTAAAAGTTGCCTGAATATGAGCTGCTCCGTATGTTATTGCCTTCTTATCCTTTTTGACTCCTTTCTTTCTCTGAGCCATTCAGTTATGCCTCCTTTTTCTTGCTGATAGCTGCCTTCCGCGGACCCTTACGTGTTCTTGCATTAGTTCTTGTCCTCTGTCCTCTTACAGGGAGTCCCAGACGATGTCTCATTCCTCTAAAACATCCAATGTCCATAAGTCTCTTAATACTCATTGAAATATCTCTTCTGAGATCTCCCTCTATTTTATAATCCCTTTCTATTACTGTTCTTATTTTCACAATTTCTTCATCAGTTAAGTCTTTTACTCGTTTATTAGGATTTACCATAGTCTCTGATAATATATTTCTTGAAAGAGATCTACCGATACCAAATATCCTTGTTAAACCTATTTCTATACGTTCATTTTTAGGTAAATCTACTCCTGCAATTCTCGCCAATTATTACTCCTCTATTTTTTAATTTAAATTTAAATTTTTATTTTTTTATCCCTGTCTCTGTTTGTGTCTTGGATTATCACATATTACCCTTATTATTCCCTTTCTCTTTATTATCTTGCATTTTGCACACATAGATCTAACAGAAGATCTTACTTTCATTATTTATCTCCATCCTTTAATTAAGACAAGACACGAATTTTAAAAACAGATCATTTAACTCTATATGTTATCCTGCCTTTTGTAAGGTCATATGGCGAAAGCTCAACTGTTACTTTATCTCCCGGGAGAATTTTTATAAAATGCATCCTTATTTTGCCTGATACGTAAGCGAGTATAATCTGACCATTTTCAAGCTTTACTTTGAACATAGCATTAGGTAATGTATCTATAACTGTGCCCTGAACTTCTATAGTTTCTTCTTTTGGCATTAACCATAAATTATAATCTTTTAATTTATTTTAGTCAATATCCTCGGACCGTTCAAAGTAATAACTATTGTATGCTCGAAATGGGCAGATGGTTTTCCATCTGCCGTTACCGCAGTCCATCCATCTTCAAGAATATGTATATCATAAACACCTGCATTTACCATTGTTTCAATAGCGAGAGTCATCCCCTCCATCAGTCTGGGTCCACGACCAGGAGGTCCAAAATTTGGTATCTGTGGTTCTTCATGTAATTGCCTTCCTATACCATGCCCTACAAAAGACCTCACCACAGAAAACCCTTGGGATTCCACATGCTCCTGAATAGAATGTGATATATCAGATACTCTATTTCCTAATCTTGCATTTTCAATACCCTTATAAAGAGCCTCTTCGGTTACCTTTATAAGTTTTTGGAGGTCTGGTTCTATCTTTCCAACTGGAACAGTTACAGCCCCGTCACCGTAAAATCCGTTTTTATAGACTCCGAGGTCAATACCAATAATATCTCCTTCTTTTAGAACCCTTTTAGAAGGAATCCCGTGGATCACCTCATTATTAACTGAGGTACAGATGCTTGCAGGATAGCCTCTATAACCTTTAAATGCTGGCAGACCCCCATGCAATTTTATAAAATCATCTGCAAAATCTTCAATTTCAAGTGTTGTCAAACCAGGTTGCACTAATTTTTTAATGGCTTCTAATGTTCTGGCAACAATAAGACATGCATGTTCAATCTTTTCTATCTCTTCCTGCGACTTCAAAACAATCATATTTTTTATAATAGCATGCATTTTTTAGATTCTCATCCTCTCCTACCCCTTATCCTCCCTTTTTTCAAAAATCCTTCATAAGAACGAGTGATGAGATGTGTTTCTATCTGGGAGACAGTATCGAGAGCAACACCCACTGTAATAAGGATAGATGTTCCTCCGAAATAAAAAGGAACATGGAATTTCGTTATTAAAATCTCCGGGATGATGCACACAATTGATAGATATATGCCACCCACAAAGGTAAGCCTCGAAAGAACTCTGTATATATATTCTGATGTCTTTTGCCCTGGTCTTATACCTGGTATGAAACCGCCATATTTTTTAAGATTATCTGCGATATCAACTGGATTAAATATGATTGCAGTATAAAAATAGGCGAAGAAGATAATAAGTCCAACATAAAGAATAGTATGTAGTACAGTTCCCGGGGCAAGTTGTTTTGCAATCGATTGTACCCATGGAATAGAAATAAAACCTCCAACTGTTGCTGGAAACATAATAATCGATGATGCAAATATCGGAGGAATAACACCTGATGTATTAATCTTAAGAGGTAAATGTGTAGACTGTCCACCATAAACCTTTCTTCCCACAACCCTTTTTGCATACTGCACGGGGATTTTCCTTTGACTCCTTTCTACATATATTATCCCACCGATAACTGCTATCATCATCACAATAAGGGCAATGACAAATAAAATAGATATTTCTCCAGCTTGTATTAGTCTGATCGTGCTTATAACAGCATTAGGAAAACGCGCAACAATTCCAGCAAATATAATCAATGATATTCCATTCCCAATACCTCTTTCAGTAATCTGCTCACCAAGCCACATTATGAATGCTGTCCCAGAAGTCAAAGTAATCATTGTCAAAAGCCTGAATGACCAACCGGGATTCTGTATGAATGCCCCTCCTGCCATTCCTTCTAAACCTGCTGCTATTCCAAAAGATTGAATGGCACTTATAATGACGGTCCCATATCTTGTATATTTAACAATCTTTTTCCTACCTGCTTCTCCTTCTTTTGCAAGTCTGCCTATGGATGGAATCACTACGGTAAGAAGCTGGAGAATAATAGATGCACTAATATATGGCATTATACCCAGAGCAAATATTGTTACCCTTGAGAGGGCTCCTCCTGAAAACATATCAAAAAAGCCCATTAAGGCACCCCCGCGCTCAGCGAGAAATTTACTCAGTTCCTCGCCATTGATTCCGGGTGTTGGGATATGTGCCCCTATTCTATAAACAGCAAGGAGTGCAAGTGTGAAAAATATCCTATTTTTTAGCTCCTGAATTTTAAATATATTTTGGAAGCTTGAAAGAATACCCATTTAAATAAATTCCAATAAACAATATAAATTCCAAATAAATTCTTTCCATGAATTCGTTTATCGAGATTGGATTTTGTTTATTTCTCGTCCCCTATTGTTTGGAATTTTTCTATTAATTCGCATTTGCCACCTGAGGCTTCTACCTTAGCTTTTGCAGAAGCACTAAAAGCATTTGCTTTAATCGTAAGTGGCTTTTGAATATCACCTTCTCCCAGAATCTTGACCCCATTTTTTATGTCTTTTATGAAACCCTTTTCTAAAAGGATTTCAGGAGTAATAGTGCCAGAATTCTCGATCTTTCTGATATCCCTTAAATTCACTATTACGTAATTCAGTTTCTTCAGTCTCTTAAACCCTCTTTTTGGAAGCCTTCTCTGCAGGGGCATCTGTCCACCTTCAAAACCTGGTCCTTTAGTCCCTCCTGATCGAGCCTTCTGGCCTTTATGACCTCTACAAGAAGTCTTTCCATGTCCCGATCCTATACCACGACCAACCCTTTTAGCTCTCCTACTTTTCCCCTTTGCTGGTTTGAGATCCTCTATTTTCATTCATGCCTCCTGTGGCTCTTCCTCAACCTTCCCTCTTAATTTCATAAGAGAATTAGGATCCTTTATTGATGATAGCCCATTCAACGTTGCCTTAACTGTATTAAAAGGATTATGACTACGAATTGACTTTGCAACTATATCTTGTATTCCTGCAACCTCGAGAACAGCTCTTACTGCACCTCCTGCAATTATACCTGTCCCCTTCGGTGCTGGATTCATAAGAACTATCCCTGAACCGAACTTTCCTATAACCCTATGGGGAATTGAACCATCTCTAATAGGGAATTTAATTAAGGATTTTTTAGCTTGTTCTATAGCCTTTCTTATTGCCTCAGGAACCTCTGAAGCCTTCCCCTTTCCCATTCCAACTGTCCCTTCTCCATCTCCCACTACAACAAGAGCAGAGAATGAAAACCTTCTCCCTCCCTTCACAACCTTCGCAACCCTGTTTATATATACAACTTTATCTTTGAGGTTCAATCCTTCCGACTCAATCCTTGCCACTACACCTCCTTAATTTTATTTTATGTGAATTATATGTATAGATTAACGTGCCAAATATTCGTAGATCTTCCCTCATTACTCGTTTCTGCCCCTATTAAAACTCCATACCAGCTTCTCTTGCCGCCTCTGCCAGTGCCTTAATCCTACCATGATAAAGATATCCACTCCTATCAAAAACTACCTTTTTAATATTTTTTCTAAATGCCCTTTCGGCTAAAAGCCTGCCAACTTTTTTAGCGGTCTCGATATTACCTCTACAAGTTTTATTGTCTCTAAATTCCTTATCAAGACTTGATGCGGATACAAGTGTATTCCCTTTGAGGTCATCTATAATCTGTGCATATATATGATTAAGACTTCTATAAACTGATAATCTTAACCTTTCAGGTGTACCAATTACTCTTTTCCTTATTCTTTTGTGTCGTCTTTCTCTTCCTTCTTTTTTACCTTTAGTCAGAGGAAACCTCCCTTATAAGTTCCTTATATCCAACAAAAAATTTAATTATTTTTTCCCTGTCTTCCCTGCCTTTAATTTCAAATATTCACCAGAATATCTAATACCTTTACCTTTATATGAATCAGGAAGTCTCAGTGACCTGATATTTGCAGTGACCTGCCCAAGCTTATGTTTATCAACTCCTGTTAGAGTAATGACCGTCTGCTTTGCATCAACATAGGCTTTAATACCTTCAGGCAGAGAAAACTCAATAGGATGGGAATAACCTAAGTTC
Organism: Nitrospirota bacterium; assembly: GCA_013388605.1. Classification (GTDB taxonomy): domain Bacteria; phylum Nitrospirota; class Thermodesulfovibrionia; order Thermodesulfovibrionales; family SM23-35; genus JACAEY01. The sequence goes on from JACAEY010000062.1 coordinate 10,809, forward strand.
AAAACAATCTTATTTCCTATTACCTGAGCCTTATAACCTATTCCAATTATCTCGAGTACTTTCTGATAACCATGCAAAACTCCTGTAACCATATTATTAACGTTACTTCTAACAAGTCCATGGAGTGACTTATCAAGTCTGGTATTGCCTGTTCTCTCAAATATTATCTTCCTATCACTTAATAAAGGCTTAATATTCACAGGGTAATCCCATGTAAGCTCCCCCTTAGGTCCTTTAACCTTTATTGTTCTCTCATTTATTGTTACCTCAACTCCTTCAGGTATTTCTATGGGCTTTTTGCCTATCCTTGACATATTTTAGTCACCGTACCGTATGTTATTATTAATAAAAAATAAAATATATGAAGTGCTTTTACCAAACATAACAAATAACCTCTCCTCCTACACCTTCACGACGACATGCCTTATCACTCAATAACCCTTTTGATGTTGTCAGAATCGCAATCCCAACACCGCCCATCACTGTAGGTGTCTCTTTTCTTCCAACATATACTCTCCTGCCAGGCTTGCTAACTCTTTTTAGTCCAGAGATAGCGCTCTCATTATCAATATATTTTGGTATTATCCTAAGAATACCCTGTCTCTTATCCTTCAATATCTTATAGGTTTTTATAAATCCCTCTTCTTTCAATATTCTTGCTATTTCGACCTTCATTCGGGATGCGGGTATATCGACCTTTTCCACCTTTATACGTAATCCATTCCTTAACCTTGTCAGCATGTCTGCAATAGGGTCTGTTACCATTCTTTCCTCCTGAATCTAAAAGTTACCAACTTGATTTTGTTACGCCGGGTATCTGACCTGAAAGAGCAAGGCTTCTAAAACAAACCCTGCATATTCCAAATTTACGAAGATATCCCCTTGGTCTTCCGCATAACTTACATCTATTATGCAATCTGACCTCAAATTTGGGTGGTCTCTTTGACTTTTCCATCATGCAGACCTTAGCCATTTTTGCTCCTCTCTTAAGCCTCGTTTCATAAGTCGCTCATCATCTATTATTAAATCAAATAAGTATCGACCCAGAACTATCATGTTCTGAAGGGCATACCCAGATAATTGAGAAGTGCCTTCGCTTCTTTAGCTGTCTTTGCAGTTGTACAGATTGTAACATCTAAACCATGTGCCATCTCAACTTTGTCATAATCTATCTCAGGGAAAATAAACTGCTCCTTTAAACCGAAAGAATAATTTCCCCTTCCGTCAAAAGACTTCCCTGATACACCTTTAAAATCCCTTATCCTCGGTAATGCAAGGTTTACAAGCCTGTCAAAAAATTCATACATTCTGTTGCACCTTAAGGTAACCTTGCAACCGATTGGAACTCCTTTTTTTAGTTTAAAACTCGCTATTGATTTTTTTGCCTTTGTAATCACTGCTTTCTGACCCGAGATTAAAGAAAGCTCTTTCTGGACAGCATCAAGGAGCTTTATATTCTGAATCGCTTCACCAAGACCGACATTTAGAACAATCTTCTGGAGCTTAGGAACTTCCATTATGTTTTTATACGAAAATTCTTTCATCATCGCAGGAATTACTTCTTTTATATACCTTTCCTTTATTCTTGGAACCATATCCTTATATAACCTCTTTGCATTTCTTACAAGACCTCACTTTTCCCCCATCTGACAGAATAGTATTGGAAATTCTTGTTGGTTTCCCACATTTTGGACATAAAAGCATTACATTTGAAATATGAAGGGGGGCTTCTTTTTCTATTATACCTCCCTGACTATACTTCTTGCTTGGTTTCATATGCCTCTTTATTACATTAATTCTTTCAATTAAAATCTTTTTCCTTTCTTTGTCAACAGATATAACCCTTCCTTTTTTACCTTTTTCTTTACCAGTTATTACCAAGACCGTATCGTTTTTCTTTATGCTTAAACCCATCTTTACAGCACCTCAGGAGCTAAAGAAATGATTTTTGTAAATTCTTTCCACCTCAGTTCTCTTGCAACAGGTCCAAATATCCGAGTTCCTATAGGTTCACCTTCAGCGTTAATTAATACAACAGCATTCTGATCAAAACGGATATAAGAGCCGTCATTTCTCCTTTGCTCCTTCTTTGTTCTAACTACAACTGCTTTTGTTACTGTCCCTTTTCTTATGTTGCTGTCGGGCAATGCTTCTTTAATGCTTACCGCAACGATATCTCCAAGCCTCGCATACTTCTTATGGGAGCCACCTATGACCTTTATACACTGAACTTTTTTTGCACCAGAATTATCCGCAACCTCAAGTATACTTCTAAGTTGAACCATCAATCACCTCGAGTAGCCTTCTCTAAAATCTCAAGCACTATCCACCTCTTTTCCTTACTTAAAGGTCTTGTTTCTATAATTCTAACGATATCACCAATATGACATTTATTATCTTTATCATGTGCCTTTAATTTTGTTATCCTCTTTATTGTCTTTTTGTATTTAGGATGTTGATAGAGTCTCTTCACAGATACAACAACTGTTTTATCCATCTTGTTGCTAACCACTTCACCTATATAAATTTTCTTTAACATTCTTACCTTCTTTTAACCTTTAGCTTTTAACTTTTCAGTTTTAATTGTAAGTATTCTCGCTATATCTCTTTTTACAGTCCTTATACGCATAGGGTTTTGTATTTCCCCTGTTGCTTGTTGGAATCTGAGATTAAAAAGTTCTCTCCTAAGTTCCTGTTCTTTATCTGACAGCTCCTCAACCGTCATATCCTTTAATTCTGAAGGCTTCATAGAACTTTTTCCTCTCTTTTCACAAACTTTGTAGCTACAGGCAATTTATGGGAAGCAAGACGTAAAGCCTCTCTTGCTGTCTCTTCATTAACGCCTGACATCTCATAAAGAATCTTTCCAGGTTTAACGACTGCAACCCAGTATTCAGGCGATCCTTTGCCTTTTCCCATCCTCGTTTCAGCAGGCTTTTTAGTTATAGGCTTGTCAGGGAAAACTCGTATCCAAACCTTACATCCTCTTTTCGCATGACGAGTAATAGCAATTCTGGCTGCCTCAATCTGCTTGCTGGATAGCCAACCCGACTCGAGTGCCTTTAACCCAAATTCACCGAAGGATACAGTTGAACCTCTATAAGCCTTACCGTCCATTCTGCCTTTCTGCATCTTTCTGTACTTGACTTTTTTGGGCATTAACATAGCTATACCTACTTTTCTTTCTCAGGATAAGATAATCATCTTTCTCATGAGGTCAACAGAGGAATACTTTGAACCTCTGAAAGGATATCACCATGATATATCCAAACCTTTACCCCAATTGCACCATAAGTAGTCCTTGCCTCTGAAAATCCATAGTCAATATTAGCCCTCAAAGTATGGAGCGGAACCCTTCCTTCTCTATACCATTCTGAGCGGGCTATCTCAGCACCAGCAAGTCTTCCTGAACATGAGATTTTTACACCAAGTGCACCAAATCTCAAGGCTGAAGTCACCGCCTTCTTCATAGCTCTACGGAAAGCAACCCTTTTTTCAAGTTGAAGACTTATATTTTCGGCAACAAGTTGTGCATCTATTTCTGGTTTTCTTATTTCTTTAATATCTATGGTGACATCTTTACCTGTCATCTGTTGTAAATCTTTTCTAAGCTTTTCTACCTCGACCCCTTTTTTACCTATAATAATTCCTGGTCTTGCAGTATGAATCGCTATCCTAATGTTCTGACTAGTCCTCTCTATTTCTATCTTCGATACACCTGCATTGAAGAGCCTGTTTTTTAGCATCTTTCTTATCGTTATGTCTTCAAGAAGTTGGTCGGCATAACCTTTTTTCGCATACCATCTTGAATCCCAAATCTTTATTATGCCTAGACGGTTACCTATAGGATGTGTTTTCTGACCCAGCTTCTCCTCCTATTCCTCTTCTGATAGGACTAGCGTTATATGACTGGTCCTTTTTTTAATTACATTTGCCCTGCCCATAGCCCTTGTTTCTATTCTTTTTACTACAGGCCCCTGGTCAACATATGCCCTTATAATCTTCATTGACTCAGGATTAACAACCTTTTTCTGCTCAGCATTCGACATAGCAGATTTAAGTATCTTTTCAATAAATCTTGCACCTCTATAAGGCATGAAACGGAGAAATAAAAGTGCATCGCCAGCACTCTTACCTTTTATAAGATCAATTACCCTCCTTGCTTTTCTTGGCGTTATCCGTGCATATCTTAATATAGCTTTTGATTCCATATTAATACTTAACTCTTAGAAGTCTTTTCAGAACCAGCATGTCCTTTGAATGTCCGTGTTGGTGCAAATTCACCAAGCTTATGTCCAACCATGTTTTCAGTAACATATACAGGGATAAATTTTTTTCCATTATGAACCGCAAATGTATAACCTATAAATTCAGGGACTATTGTTGAACGCCTCGACCATGTCTTGATAATCTTTTTTTCCCCGGTCTCCATCATCATCCTGACTTTTTTTGTTAGCTTTTTGTCTACAAATGGGCCTTTCTTTAAGGACCTTGCCAATTTATTTCCTCCTTTTCAGAATAAACATATCAGTCCTTTTATTATGTCTTGTTTTGACACCCTCTGGTTTACCCCACGGTGAACAAGCAGGTCTACCACCTGAAGCCTTTCCCTCCCCACCTCCTAACGGATGGTCTACAGGATTCATTGCAACACCTCTAACATGAGGCCTCCGCCCCAATTTTATAGTCCTACCAGCCTTGCCAAAAGATATATTCTCATGATCAGGGTTACTAACCTGTCCTATAGTTGCCATACATCCTAATGGAATAAGTCTTACCTCTCCTGATGAAAGCTTAATCTGCGCATAATTATCCTCTTTTGCTATAAGCTGTGCAGACGTCCCTGCACTTCTCACAAGTTTAGCTCCTTCTCCAGGTCTTAACTCGATATTGTGAATAAATGTCCCCATAGGTATCTCACTAAGAGGCAAGGCATTGCCAATTTTTATCTCTGCACCTTTTCCGGATAAAACTTCATCACCAACATTAAGTCCAAAAGGTGCAAGAATATATCTCCTTTCACCATCTATATATTTAAGAAGGGCTATTCTTGCAGATCTATTGGGGTCATATTCTATAGTCTCAACTTTTGCTGGAACACCAAACTTTTCTCTTTCGAAGTCTATTACCCTGAAAGCTCTTCGCACACCTCCGCCTCTATGCCACACAGTAACCCTTCCAGTATTATTTCTGCCCCCTGTCTTCTTTAATGGTCTCAAGAGGGCCTTGAAAGGCTGTTTTTTAGTTATTTCGGAAAAATCAGATTTTGTCTGAAATCTCCTGCCTGGTGATGTTGGATTATAACTTTTAATACCCATTAGACACCCTCAATAAAATCGAGTTTTTCGCCTCTTTTTAAAGTAATAATTGCCTTCTTTCTATTAGGTCTCTTTCCGATTGATCTTCCAAACCTTTTCCATTTCCCTTTTGTGTTTATAGTAGACACCTTTTCAACTTTAACTTTAAAAATCTCTTCCATAGCCCTTTTAATATCTATCTTGTTTGCATTATTATCAACTTCAACCAATATCTTATTTTCAGATTCCTTAAGTTGACTTCCTTTCTCAGTAAATATCGGTTTTTTAATTGTCTTATAAATATTTTTCATTTAATTCTCTTCTACCGCAAATCTGATTGCTGCATCTTTTGTTATAAAAATTCTATCATGTACAAGTACATCATATGGATTAAGATCCAAAGCTCTGAGCACTTTAACCCTGGGGATATTTTTTGCTGAAAGCACAAGAACCTTATCAGTTTCTGAGGTTATTATAAGAACCTTTTCTTTTTCAATACCAAATCTCTTTAATATATTTACCATCTCTTTTGTCTTCGGTTTTTCCAATGAGAATCCATCAATAACTGTAATTACACCATCTGACATTTTTAGAGAAAAAGCTGTCCTAAGAGCCATCCTTTTTACTTTTTTAGGCAAACTATAAGAATAATCCCTTGGCTGGGGCCCAAAAACAATACCTCCCCCTCTCCACAATGGTGACCGAATACTACCTGCTCTTGCCCTCCCAGTGTGCTTCTGTCTCCATGGTTTTTTCCCGCCACCTGATACAAGACCCCTTGTCTTTGTTGCATGAGTACCCTGTCTCTGATTTGCAAGATAATTCACCACATAATCATGTAATAATGCCTTTTTAATTGGAATAGAAAAAACCTTATCATCAAGTTTTATACTTCCTACTGTAGAGTTATTTCTGTCTTTTATCTCAACTTCAGGCATTTTAATCTTCCTTTTTAATTTCAAGCAAACTGCCTTTTGCACCAGGGACAGCACCTTTAATAAGTAAAATATTCTTTTCAGCATTTACACCAACAATCTCAAGGTTCTTAACAGTTACTCTCCCAGAACCCATATGTCCGGGTAGCCCTTTATTCTTCCAGACACGTGACGGAAAAGAACTTGAGCCGATAGACCCCGGTGCTCTATTGAACATTGAACCATGGGAACCTGGTCCACCTGAATAATGGTGTCTCTTCATAACGCCCTGAAATCCTTTGCCTTTTGATATCCCAGTAACAGATACTTTATCACCCTTTTCAAATCTATCTACCTTGATAGTGTCTCCAACTTTTAACCCACTCATGCCGAATTCCTTTAAAATCTTATACAGACTAAGACCTGTTCTTTTGAAAATACCTGCTACAGGCTTTTTTAATTTCTTTTCTTTAGTCTCAATGAATCCTATTTTAACAGCCTCATATCCATCATTGTCTAAAGTCTTAACTTGCACAACACAACATGGTCCTGCCTCAACAACCGTAACAGGACAGACCTTCCCGTTTTCCATATATATTTGGGTCATACCAAGTTTTTTCCCAAGAATGCCAGTCATAACTTTATCTCCACATCAACACCCGCTGCCAGCTCAAGTTTCATAAGCGCATCAACAGTTTGCGGGGTTGGGTCGTATATATCTATTAACCTTTTATGAGTCCTTATCTCAAATTGTTCTCTTGATTTTTTATCCACATGGGGTGACCTGAGAACTGTTATCTTACTTATCTTCGTTGGTAAAGGCACTGGTCCTGCTATCCTCGCCCCGGTTCTTTGTGCAGTATCTACTATCTCTTTTACAGACCTGTCAAGTATCCTATGGTCATAACCTTTTAGTTTTATTCTTATCTTTTGATTCACCTTATCCTCGTCTTAACACCGATGACCACTAATATAAAATTCTGTCTTTTTCATTCCAGCACTTCTGTAACAACCCCAGCACCTACCGTCCTCCCTCCTTCCCTTATCGCAAACCTCAGCTCCTTCTCCATCGCTATAGGTGCTATTAACTCTACAGTAAGA
>JACAEY010000063.1 GCA_013388605.1 Nitrospirota bacterium
CCTAGGTATGTTTAAACCTTCACCTGACTTTAATCACTATTAAAAATCTTTGGCTGAGACCTCTGCTTAGACTCCGGTCTCATCGAGGTTACCCGTGATTTTGCTTCTAAAATCGGTTCACATATCTGTCTTTCTAAGAGCACGAAGTATTATTTTGGACAGATGTGAATTCGAAGCTATTTTATAGGTAAGAAAAATTAAATCCGGCAGCGTCCTACTTTCCCATGACCTCACGGTCATAGTATCATTGGCCCTGAAGGGCTTAACTTCCGTGTTCGGAATGGGAACGGGTGTTTCCCCTTCGGTAACGCCACCGGAAAATTCCTATGTAATAATACCACACATGAACAAAAATGTTCAAGTGCTTAATTTTTTCCAAGTATGAACATATACTGATTGAGATGTTATTATATAAAAAAGATGGAAATCTGTCCTGTATGTAAACAGCCGATTAACCAATGTATATGTTGTCCTGAATGTGGGCATGTATGCCTTCTGGATGAAGATGAACTTTACTGTCCTGTTTGCAGACCTAAGCCTGAAGATAAATCTACTGAGAAAGGATAAGATAATTTATGAAGATAGCTATAACAGGAAAAGGAGGGGTTGGTAAGACCACTCTTGCTTCTCTCTTGAGCCATATCTTTGCTAATGAAGGTAAAAAGGTTATTGCGGTTGATGCAGACCCTGATGCAAATCTCGCATCTGCCTTAGGCATTCAGAAAGACGTGGCTGAAAAAATCAGACCTATCGCAGAAATGCCTGAACTTATTGAAGAGAGAACAGGTGCTAAAGTTGGAAGCATGGGTGGGTTGTTTAAACTCAATCCCCGGGTTGAAGATCTACCAGAGGGTATTGGATACCATATGGATAACATAACTCTTCTCATTATGGGTAAATCAAAGGCTGCTGCTTCTGGCTGTTATTGTCCAGAGAATGTTCTTCTTCGGAGATTGCTCAGGCACCTAATTGTTGAAAGGGGCGAGGTTATTATCGTTGATATGGAAGCAGGGATAGAACATTTGACAAGAGGGACCGCTGAATCTGTAGATGCATTTATCGTAGTCGTAGAGCCTGGTCAGAGGAGCATACAGACTGCAAAAACTGTAAAGAATATGGCTGATGGATTGGGTGTTAAAAAGGTTTTTGTAGTTGCAAATAAAGTGAGGAATTTTGATGATTTAGATTTCATAAAAAAGAATATCCACAATATGGAAATTGCAGGGGTACTCAAGTTTAATGAATCTATAATGAGTGCTGATATAAAAGGTTCCTCACCTTATATTTATTCTCCTGAAAGCGTAAAAGAAACAAAAGAAATTAAAGAAAATATTGAAAAGTCGTTATATCAACAATAGGCTTATCCTGTTGTATACATGATTCATGAAAAGGATACTCAGGAAAAAGGCTCTTCAAAAAAGAGATTCTATACCACCTGCCGAAAGAAAGATAAAAGACGAACTTATAAAACATAATCTTTTTAACCTTTCTGAGTTTAAGACAGCAAAGAGATTACTTTTTTATGTTTCTTTTCGAACTGAGGTCAGCACTCCATGCATGATTGAAAAATCTTTTCAATTAGGCAAAAGAATAATAGTGCCAAAGGTTGATAAAGATATGCATCATCTAAGATTGTATGAGATAAAAGATTTAAATGAATTAACACCGGGGTTTATGGGTATCCCTGAACCTTCTTTACCTGATAATAGGGAAAGGGAGATGAAAGATGTTGACCTTGCTATTATTCCATGTATTGCCTTTGACTATACCTGCAACAGGCTTGGATATGGAGCTGGTTATTATGATGTCCTTCTTAGCAGCATCAAAAAGAAGATCCCTTTTGTTGCTCTCGCTTATGAAGAACAACTTATTGATTCAATTCCCTCAGAGGCTCACGATGTAAAGGTTGATATTGTTGTTACAGATAAGAGAATTATAAGGTTCAAGATTAATGATTCATAATTCAAAATTGATATATATAATTTTCATTTTTTGACACAAAATTATTATAAGTGATAAAATCTGGCACAGCATAAATCAAAAATATGGATATCAAGAAAATAGAGAAGGGGGTAAGACTAATACTTGAAGGAATTGGTGAGGACCCAGAAAGGGCGGGTCTCAAGGATACACCAAATCGAGTTGCCAGAATGTATGAAGAGATATTTGCCGGACTAAAGACCCCAACAGAGGAGATTTTAAAATATATAGAAGGCGAAATCCATGATGAGATGGTCCTCGTGAAAGATATACCTTTTTATTCAGTTTGTGAGCACCATTTACTTCCTTTTATAGGAAAGGCACATGTTGCATATATCCCCGCCGGCGGGAAGATAGTAGGTCTAAGCGAACTCGTAAAAGCGGTAGAGATACTCGCCAAAAGACCCCAGGTTCAGGAACGCTTAACAACTCAGCTTGTAGATCTCATAATGGAAAAACTTAAACCAAAAGGCGCAATGGTTATTATTGATGCGGAGCACCTTTGTATGAGCATGAGAGGCGTGAAGAAGCCGGGATCAAGAACTGTAACATCAGCAGTAAGGGGCATATTCAGGTCGAAACAGTCTACAAGGGAGGAATTACTGGAACTAATAAAGGGCAAACAATAAATATCAGAGACAATAGTAAGTATTAAATAACCAGAATCTGTTTATCTTAAGAAAAGGAGGGAAATATGCCAGCAACACTTATTAAAGGCTCTGAGATATCAAAACAGATAAAGGAGGAACTTAAACAGGAGGTCAGCCTTTTAAAAGAGAAATATAATCTTGTGCCAGGACTTGCTACAATTCTTGTTGGCGAAGATGAGGCTTCCAAAGTATATGTAGGACAGAAAGAAAAGACATGTAAAGAGCTTGGTATTTATTCTGAAAGGATTAACCTTCCCAACAGTACAACAGAAGCAGAACTTTTGTTACTTATTGAAAGACTTAATAATGAGAGTAAGATTCACGGGATACTCGTACAGTTACCTTTACCAAAACATATAAATGAAACGAATGTTCTATATGCTATTGATCCAAAGAAAGATGTAGACGGGTTCCATCCTGTAAATGTTGGAAAGTTAATGCTTGGTGAACCTGACTTTATTCCCTGCACACCCCATGGGATACAGGAACTATTAATAAGGTCTGGAGTCGATACAAATGGTGCAGAGGTTGTAGTTGTTGGGCGAAGTAATATTGTAGGTAAACCAATTGCAAATATGTTACTACAAAAAAAGAAGGGTGCAAATGCTACTGTTACTATATGCCATACAGGGACAAAAGACCTTGCATTTCATACCAAAAGAGCTGATATTCTCATTGTGGCTGCAGGGAGACCAAAGACAATAACTGCAGAAATGGTAAAGGAAGGTGTGGTAGTAATTGATGTTGGTGTTAATAGATTGGAAACTGGTCTGGTCGGTGATGTTGACTTTGAAGCAGTAAAGGAAAAGGCAAAGGCAATAACTCCTGTACCTGGTGGTGTCGGACCAATGACAATTGCTATGCTAATGTATAACACTGTCCAGGCAGCAAAGATGCAATCAGGGATAAAATAAAATGACATTTTAAAATTTTATAGGAATATAAATGAGTAGTAAAATCATACCCCCTTGTCAAGCAGCATGTCCGATTCATACAGATGTACGTGGTTATATCTCTGCAATCGAAAAGGGCGATATTGAAGCTGCGATCAAAATTAATCGCAAGGTAAATCCTCTTCCCGCTGTTTGTGGCAGGATTTGCACAAGACCGTGTGAAAGTGTATGTAGGAGAGGACAGGTAGATGAACCAGTAGCTATTGCATGGTTAAAACGTTTTGCAGCAGATTACACAAAGGGAATAAAAATACCACAGGTGCGTGAGAATAACTATGATGAAAAAGTTGCTGTTATAGGCGGAGGACCAGCGGGTTTAAGCTCGGCCTATAAACTCGCTTTATATGGTTACAGAGTTACAATTTTTGAGGCAATGTCCAGACTTGGTGGTATGCTGAGAGAAGGGATTCCAGAATTTAGATTACCAAAGGATGTTGTTGAAGATGAAATTTATTATATTATGTCTCTTGGAATTGAATCAAAGACAGGGGTATCTGTAGGCAGAGACTTTACTATAGAAGGTCTCTTAAGAGATTTCCAGGCTGTTATCCTGGCCTTAGGGAGCCAGAAGAGTTTAGTCCCAAAATGTAAGGGATCAGAGACATCTAAAGTAATTACTGCTGTGGAATTTCTTAAACAAGTATGTAGAGGTGAAAGACCCATTTTAGGAAAACATGTTGTAATAATTGGCGGTGGACATACAGCGATAGATACCTCTCGAACCTGCATTCGTCTTGGTGCCCGTGATGTAACTATTGTTTACAGGAGAACTATAAATGAAATGCCAATCTGCCGTGTTGAACTTGAAGAAGCAGAAGAGGAAGGTGTTAAGGTTCGTTTCCTCTCGTCACCTGTATCATTTTTTTGTGATGAGAAAGGTAATATTGATAAAGTCTGCTGTATTGAAATGAGACTTGGTGAGCCTGACGAAACTGGACGTTGCCGTCCTATTCCAGTAGAGAATTCTGAGTTTGAGATAAGAGCTGATACTATTATTTCGGCGATTGGCTATATGCCAGAAGAAGAAATACTCAATAAAAACAAAATACTTGTGAATGAAAAAGGTAGAGTCAAAGTTGATGAGAAAGGTGCTACAAATGTAAAGGGTGTTTTTGCCTGCGGTGATGTGGTTACCGGACCATCCAACTTAATTAATGCTATTGCCTCAGGTAAAAAGGTAGCAAAAACAGTCCACTCTTATCTTCGCAATCAACCTCTCGAATCTGATGAAGAATTTTCACCTATGGGGAGGCTTAATGAACGTATTGTTAACCTTATTCCGAGAGCAAATAGAGTAAAGATGACTTTCCTTCCAATAGAAGAGCGAAAGAACTGTTTTGCTGAAGTAGAGTTAGGTTATTCCTATGAACAGGCTATTTATGAAGCAGGAAGGTGTCTGAAATGCGGCACCAGTGAACTCAGCAAGAAATTACGAGGCCTATAGCACTCTGAAGAAAAATAAAACTACCTTCTTCTGTGTTAAAACCTTTATCTGAATGTATTTCATAATTCATTAACTGAGGCTTCGACTACAGCCTCATCGAGGTTACCCGTGATTTTGCTTCTAAAATCGGTTCTCATACCTATCTTTCTAAGACATGAAGTATTATTTTGGACAGATGTGATTTTGATAGATATGAGAAAAATTGTTTTTCAAGTAGGGCAGCTTTTTGGATTTTCTTATATTTTTCAAAAGAACAACTCAAATTAGTTATAATATCAATAGAGTAAGCATACAGAATGTCATATTTAAGTGAGGTAAAGAATGATTGTTACAAAAAGGCGTGATTTTAACAAACTCAAAGAGAATATCAATAGACATAAAACAGTATTCCTTTTAGGATGTTCTGAATGTGCTGCACTTTGTGGAACAGGGGGAGAGCCTGAACTAAAGGAAATGAAAGGGCTCTTAGAAGCGGAAGGAAAAGAAGTTACAGGTTTAATCGCTGTAAAATCAGGCTGTCAAGTGCTCGGTACAAAATTAGAGCTAAAACCATTTAAAGAAGCCATTAATAAAGCTGATTGTATAATCGTTATGTCTTGCGGTGCTGGGACACAAACTGCAGCAGAATTATTTGAGGATAAGCCTGTCTATCCAGCAAATAATACTATGTATCTTGGAAACATGACGAGATTTCAGGTATTTGATGAAAGGTGTTCTTTATGTGGTGAATGTATCCTTGATATGACAGGTGGTATTTGCCCGATTACAAGATGTGCTAAAGGCTTACTTAACGGACCTTGTGGTGGGTCGCAGGCCGGGAAATGTGAGATTTCACCAGATATGACTTGTGCCTGGCAACTTATTATAGAACGACTTTCTAAAACTGGTGCGTTTAAAAGACTTGAAGAAATTATTCCGCCAAAAAACTGGAATCAAATCCCAACAAGGAAGCCAGATAAAAGGGGTAAATAATCATGAAATCAGGAAGTAATCTTGAGAAAGTCCTTGAAGGAGGCTATTTTGCAGTAACAGCTGAGGTAGGACCTCCAAAGGGTGCATTATCAACTGTCATTAAGAGAAAAGGCGAGCTCCTAAAATTCCACTGTGATGCTATGAATGTTACTGACAACCAGACAGCGATAGTCAGAATGTCAAGCTGGAGTGGATGTATTCTACTAAAAGAGATGGGTATAGACCCAGTTATGCAGATGGTTGTTAGAGACAGAAATCGAATCGCAATTCAAAGCGACATTCTGGGTGCTGTTGCCTTAGGAATTCGAAATATCCTCTGCCTTTCAGGAGACCACCAAAAATTTGGCAACCATCCAACAGCAAAAGGTGTATATGATATTGATTCTATTCAGCTCATTCAGACCCTAAAGACAATGAGGGATGACAGAAAATTTATGTGTGGAGAGGACTTATCAGGTGAGCTTCCCATTTATATTGGAGCTGTTGAAAATCCTTTTGCCGATCCTTTTGAGTATAGAGTCCACAGGCTCGCCAAAAAAGTAAAAGCTGGTGCAGACTTTATCCAGACGCAGGCTGTCTTTGATGTAAAAAAGTTCTCAAAATGGATGGATATGGTGAGAGATCATGGACTTGATAAACAGGTCCACATACTCGCTGGTATAATACCGATAAAATCTGTAGGAATGGCGCGTTATATGAGGGATAATGTTTCAGGTATTAGTGTGCCTGATGAGATAGTAATCAGGATGGAAGAAGCCAAAGATGCCAAAGAAGAAGGAGTTAAGATAGCGATTGAGATTATAGAGCAGCTAAAGGAAATAGAAGGGATACATGGCATCCATATTATGGCAGTAGCATGGGAAGACATTGTGCCTTTAATTGTGGAAAGAGCAGGCTTACTGCCGAGACCGATACTATAATATAAAAGTATCAGTGTCAGTAATTTTTGTAAGAATTAATAAAATTACACTGACACTATTAATTTGGAGGAAACGATGGGTGCAAAGATATTGGTTGTTGATGATGACCCTGATGTTCTTGATGCTATTGGTATCGCACTTGAAGCCAATGGATACAAAGTGGTCACCGCCCGTGATGGAGAAGAAGGGCTTGAAAAACTAAAAGATGAAAAACCTGATCTAATGATTCTTGACCTTCTTATGCCCAAAATGGATGGTTTTGAGGTATGTAAGGAATTAAAAGATCCTCGTCGTGCAAAATATGCCAACATACCTATCATTATTCTCAGCAGTGTAAGAGAAGAAGCAAGTCGTCGCCGCTATGAGCTTGAGACAGGATTACAACTCGATGTAGATGATTATGTAGAAAAGCCAATAGAACACGGTGTCTTATTAGAACGAGTAAAGAAGATTCTTAGAAAGGTGGGTAAGGCATAATACTTTTGGAGGAAAATAATGGGTAAAAAGAAGATCTTATTGGTTGAAGATGACTTTGATTTTGCAGAGGCTACAAAGATAATACTTGAAAAAAAGTCATATGATGTAGTTATTGCCCATGATGGGACAGAAGGTTTGAAAAAAGCTCAAACAATGCGACCGGATTTAATAATTTTGGATGTTATGATGCCTGAGATGGATGGATATGAAGTCTGCTCTCGACTCAAAGCGGACCCCGAATATAGACATATCCCTATCCTCCTTTTGACTGCGGTAGGAGAGGCCATACCAACAACAAAGTATACCATTGAAATGGGTATGAAGACTGAGGCTGATGATTATATATCAAAGCCGGTGGAGCCTGTTGTGTTAGTAGAAAGAGTAGAAAATTTATTTAGAATTTCAGGGGGAAAGACATAAATAGTTCCTAAAAGGGAAATTTAAATAGTGGGTCGATAGATATGCCTCGCAAAGTAATGAAAGAAGTATTAACTGCTGTAATGAATAGCCTGGCTGATGGGTTATTGGTTACAGATGAAGATGGGTATATTATTTTATATAACCAGAAGGCTGAATCCTTGTTGGGGTTTAATGGAAGAATAGCCTTAGGTGAACTAGTTAAGAATCATATTAAAAATGAAGTCCTTGTCGGGTTGATTGATAAAATATTAACGCTCCACCTCCCTTTCCACACAGAAGAAATATGCCTAATAGATATAGGAGATTCAAGACTCAGGGTTCATGTCTGTCCTGTAAAAGATGAAAATGGTTTACTCATCGGCTCTGTAACATTGCTACATGATGTTGCTCAACTTACTGCTTTAGACAAAATAAAATCTAACTTTTTAGCAATGGTTTCTCACCAGTTAAAATCTCCTTTGGGGTCTACATTACTGCAGACATCTATTCTTCTTGATGGTATGGTAGGAGAACTAAATGAAAAACAGAGAGATTTGATTCAGAAGATCAAGGCGAAAACAAAAGGGATGGTGGAGCTTGTTAATGATATCCTTGATGTATGTTTTATTGAAGAAAAAGGATATATTACACAGATAGAATCTCTTAATCTATCAGAGACTTTACAAAAAGCTATCGAAATGATGCAACCACAGTTAAATGATAAAAACATCACTCTCAAGATAAATGTAGAAGAACACATTCCTCCTATAAATGGGAACAAAAGCAGTATGGAAGCTATGTTTATTAATCTAATCAGTAATGCCATTAAGTACACACATTCAGATGGTATGGTAAGTATTGAACTAAGTAAGAATGGACAATACCTTCAGTTAAAAGTCGCTGATACAGGAATCGGAATTGAAGAAAAGGATATATCTCGTATCTTTGATAAATTTTATAGAGAGAGATCTGAGAGAACAAAAAATATTAGTGGTACAGGACTTGGTCTTTCTATAGTGAAAGGAGTTGTTGACGCCCATCACGGCACTATTTCTGTTGAGAGTAAAGTTGGAAAGGGCACCACATTTACAGTCCTTCTCCCTGTAAATTAAGAAAGGGAGTAAAATTGATCGTTATATTTAAACAAAAACCCTTAGAAGAAATCTTGGGATATTTAGCCAGTGATAAAAGTGTTTTTCTTTTAAGATGTTCTGGCTGTTCTAAGGTTAATCAGGTTGATGCTGAATCAGATCTTAAAGTTTTGAAAGAAAATATTAAGGATAAGGGTATAAGTATTACAGGTTCCGCAATTAAAGGTCTCCTTTGCATTAAGGCGATGTCTGTGCTTGAAGAGTTGACTGAATCAATAGGAAATCCCTCATCTATTCTGGTCATGGCCTGTGGTTTAGGAGTCCAATCAATAGCTGAGGCCACAGATAAAGTTGTTCATCCTGCCTGCAATAGCTTCATCGATAAAGAATCCTTAGGCAGAGGCAAGAGAGAAGATAGATGCCTTACTTGTGGAGATTGTGTATTGGAGTTTACGGGTGGTATCTGCCCTTTAACTGTATGCAGTAAGGGTTTATTAAATGGACCATGCGGAGGAAGCTCAGGTAATAAATGTGAGATATCCAAAGAGATTGACTGCGGATGGATAATTATCTATGAAAGGATGAAAAAATTAGGACGCCTGAAGGTGCTCATGTCATTTCTCTCTCCTAAAGATTTTCGTATATACAAAAAACGAAGATAGCTTAAATAGGAAATGTATTTCAGAGAGGTATTACATTCTAAAAAATTTGTGGTTACTGCAGAAATCGGACCTGTAAAAGGTACTGATGTTCGGGAAATGATAGAGGATGCAGAGCTTATTAAAGATAAAGTTGATGCGATTAATGTTACTGACCTCCAGAGCTCTGTAATGAGATTAGGCTCTATGGCTGTCTGCCACCTTCTAAAAGATATCGGTATAGATCCGATTTTACAGATGACATGTCGTGACAGGAACAGACTTGCATTACAATCAGACCTTTTAAGCGCATGGGTATTAGGCATAAGGAATGTGCTTGCACTTACAGGAGACCATCCAGCACTTGGAGACCATCCGCAGGCAATGCCTGTTTTCGACCTTGATTCTATAACTCTTTTAAAAGTAATAAGAAGACTTAACGAAGGTTTTGATATGGCTGGAAATCAGCTAAAAGGTGCTACAGACTTTCTTCCGGGCGCGGTAGTAAATCCAGGAGCTGACACAGAGGCTAGCCATGAGATGCAGATTATTAAGATGGAGAAAAAGATCGAGGCAGGAGCGAGATTTTTTCAGACACAGGGCATATATGATTTAGAACTTTTCGAAAAGTTTATGAAACGAGTAGAAGGATTTAATACTCCTGTACTTGGTGGTGTGATATTACTAAAGTCAGCAGGTATGGCAAGGTTCATGAACAAAAATGTAGCTGGTGTATTTGTCCCTGAATCCATAATCAAGGAGATGGAAGAGGCAAAAGATAAGGTAAAGACAAGTGTCAGTATTGCAGCAAGGCTAATCAAAGGTATGAAAGAACTGTGTCAGGGTGTGCATATCATGGCTATTGGCTGGGAGAAGAAAATACCCTTGGTTCTTGAAGAAGCAGGACTATAATTTATCTTTTAGAACATGTACAGGGTTTCAATCATTGGTGCTGGAGTTGTCGGCACTGCAATAGGTTATTTACTGAAAAAAAGTGGATATAAAATCTCAGGCATTGGTAGCAGAACATTAGAATCAGCATATAAAGCTCAGCATTTCATAGGTGAAGGAGAAATATCTACAGATCTCAGTGCAATTTCTAAAAAAGCTGATATAATATTTATCACAACCTCAGATGATGCAATTGAAGGTGTCTGTAATAAATTAGTAAGGGAAAAAGGGATTAATACTGGGGCTACCGTATTCCATATGAGCGGCGCCCTTCCTTCAGATATTTTAGGATCTGCAAGAAATGCAGGTGCAAATGTGGCTTCATTGCATCCACTCCAAAGTCTTGCAAATGTGCAAGAAGCTGTGAAGAATCTCCCGGGTTCTTTTTTCTGCCTGGAAGGGGACGATAAGGCTATTTTAATAGCAAGAGATATTGTGAAGGGATTAAAAGGTAAAATAATTACCTTAAAATCGGACAAAAAACCCCTTTATCATGCTGGTGCATCTGTTGCCTCAAATTTCCTTGTGGCTACAATAAGGTTTGGGATAGAGCTCCTTGAAAAAGCAGAAATTGAAAAAGTAGTTGCACTTGAGGCACTTTTGCCACTTATAAAAGGCACTCTTATGAATATTGAAAGTCTTGGTATTCCGCTGGCACTTACCGGACCTATTTCAAGAGGGGATATAAATGTTGTAGAAGGCCATCTTAGATCAATTACAAAAGAGATACCAGAAAGACTCAGACTTTATATCGAACTCGGGGAATATACACTCAGTATAGCACGAAATAAAGGTAAGATTGTAGATAATGATGTTAAAGCTATGAAATCACTTTTTGACAAATATCTGAAATAAAGAAATATCTTTATTGTGCTATACTTTATACCTTAATTTTATTTCCATGAAGGGAGTAACAAGTATTAAATGAAGGTTCTTGTTGTTGATAGTGGTGGTAGAGGACATGCAATAGCATGGCAGTTTAAGAATGACCCTCATGTAAAAGAAGTAATATGTGCTCCAGGAAATGCTGGTATTGCACTCGAAATCAGATGTGAAAATGTTAGGACAAATGAGGAAATTCTTAATCTCGCGAAAAAAGAAAAGGTTGACCTTGTATTTATCGGTCCTGAGAGACAGCTTTCAGAAGGTATTGTTGACCTCTTTTTAAAAGAGAAAATCCCTGTTGTTGGTCCAACAAAAAGGGCGAGCATTCTTGAGGGAAGTAAAGCATATACAAAATTATTGTGTAGAGAGATAGGTATTCCAGTCGCAGAGTTCGAGGTTTTTGATGACCCTGAGTGTGCTAAGGATTATGTCAAAGGCAAAAATTATCCCGTGGTTGTGAAAGCCGATGGTTTAGCCCAGGGGAAAGGCTCTATAGTCTGTTCAAGTAATGAGGAGGCATTTCAGGCAATTGACCGTTTAATGGTAGAAAAAATCTTTGATGAATCCGGCCGAAAGGTTGTGATTGAAAAAAGGCTTTATGGTACTGAGATATCTTACTTCGTATTTACTGATGGAAAGACAATAGTCCCCATGCCAGTAGCTCAAGACTATAAGAGAGCATATGATAATGATGAGGGACCGAACACAGGAGGTATGGGAGCTTATTCACCACACCGTCTTGAAGGTGAAAACCTTACAAAACTGGTTTCCCGAAAAGTAGCCATTCCTTTAATAAGCGGTTTCTCAGAAAAAGAAGGGGTTCTTTACAAAGGGATACTCTACCTCGGTCTAATGCTCGTTGAAGAAATGCCTTATCTACTTGAAGCAAACGTCCGTCTTGGAGACCCTGAAGCAGAGGTTATCCTTCCAAGATTAAAGACCCCTCTCAGTGATATAAGTTTCCAGATTATTAACGGCGTATTAAGTGATAAAAAGGTTGAGTGGAATTCTGATTATTTCTGCGATGTGGTAGCTGCTCAAGGAAGAACGAAACAGATGAAAAATGGAAAAAGTAAAGGCTGGTATCCTGGCTATCCTGGTCGTTATGGAAAAGGCTACCAAATATCAGGGATCGAAAAAGTGGAAGGACCTGAATGTAAGATATTTTTTGCTGGCGTCAGCAATTCTGTGGAAAAAGGTCTCGTTACCGATGGTGGCAGAGTCTTACATGTTGTTGGCAGGGGCAAAACTTTACTTGAAGCAAGAGAATCTGCATATAAAGGGATAAGCTATATTTCTTATGAGGGAATTCGCTATAGAAAAGATATAGGAAAGGAGTGAAAGATAAAGTGGGAAAAAAGAGAAGGAGTTATTTTAGTAACCGAAAATGGTATAGATATCATTTCTTCGGCACCGCTTTTATTGAGGTTTTAAAAGAAAATTCAAAAATAGATGCAACCATAGCAGATATTTCTTTTTCAGGAATGGGTATATATTCGCCTGTTCCTATAAATAAAGGGAAAAAGGTTATGGTTAAAATCTCTTTTATAAACATCTCCGGCAAGACATGTGAGGATGATGTAAAAGGGAGAATTGACTGGCAGAGGAAATTCGGCAATACCTATCTGGTTGGAATCTTTTTTGATGAGGAGTTGAATCTAATCAAGCAACCCCTTCTTTTTAAACATCTTACAGAACTTATTGATAGATACAACTGGCCTCAGCCGTATAAAGACAGAAGGATTGCGATGTTATGAAAATTTTTGTGTTAGGGAATAAAGTTCTTCAAATACTCTTGGGTATATATAGGAAATTTTTTTGAAAACTCCTTAACTTTCTTTGATGAAAGCTTCTTTGTATCAAGTTCATCTAAATCTAATGAGGCAATTCCCTTTGATGCAAGATATACCAGATCAAGAAATGCCTTTTCAGGTTTTGCAACGTAGATTCCACCCTTCATCTCATAACCCCAGAAAAGCCCTTTTTTAATTTGCCTGTATTCTATATCTCTTCCCAGGAGAGTAATCCTTTTGGTCTTTCTCGTTGTAGCAAAAGTAATTGTATATGGTACAAGATTTAGAACACCATACCTTGAAAGTAAAGACTCAAAAGACAGGTAATTCGGCATATACAGTAATGCAGCAATTTTCTCCGCAGAAGCTTTTGATGTAAAGAGTCGATAAACTCCCGGGACTATCCTTTCTAAAATTCCCTTGTCAACTAACCGCCTCAAAGTCACATATAGGCTTTTTCTGGGCAGACCTGTTATCTTTTCGAGATCTGCGATGGAGTAGAATGGTTTGTTAAGACGCTCAAGAGATTTTATGAGTTCAGTAATTCTCATGTCTTTAACTTGTCGATTACAGGCCAAAAATCCTTTGGAAGGTATTTCCTTAATTCACGTATAAGTTCTCTTTTAGGAACCAGGATTGTCTCATGCCTGTATACCTTGTTAAGTTTCTGAGATATATACCATAAATCAAAAATATCTTTTGGTTTTGCCCTTCCCTTTATGCATGCAAGCTTGTCCTTATATAGTTGTTCAAGTGTTGCTACCCTCCCAAGAAATTGCACAGTAGAAATAGGTGTGGTAATAAATGCAAGTTCTGATTTATAACTCCTCTCGCGCCTTTTGGAGATTTCTATCTTTATTCTGAAAGGTGAAGGAAGGTAACCCTGTGTAATCTTGATCTCTGCAAGATATGTATAATATTTCTCTTGTAAATCTGTAATAGTAAGCTCTGGATAGGGAGAAACAATTTTCTTGATTAGGGATTTAAATTTTCCCTTCATCCTGTCCGATGTAAGTGAGAAATCTAAATCCTCTGAAAAACGGGGAGACCCGTACACAAGCCTTAAAGCAGTGCCTCCTTTAAATATAAGGAACTTCCCCTCAGGTGAGTCAAAGAGACCCTTCAGTATTATAATTTCCCAGAATTCTCTGACTACCTGCATTACATCAATCTTTAAATCTCTGGCTTGACTCTCTGCTATATCACGTTCCATATTTCTTAACAATATTGTTAAGTTTTAAAGAATGATATATTTTGTAGGATATTTTGTCAAATATGGAAAGCTGATAAGGTTTGATACTGAATCTTGAATACTTTTGACTTGTATTTGGGCATATCGGCTTGAGTCTTTGGCTATAAACTCACTGAGGTAAAGGCGATATATTATCTCTTCAATATCTACTTCCTCTGGCAGGTCTTTTATTAATTCAAGAATTTGCTGTTTAGCAATAGTCATGTAGCCTTCCTTCTATGTTTGATTATAACACAACAGTAAAGGCGAAGCCTTCAGTGTTAATCTCTTTACGAGTCGTAGACTCTACAAGTCATAGACAAGCACTCTGCCATTGCGGGATTTTATAAATAGTGTTTTTCAACTTCAAATGTCAATAATCAAGTCAGACCCTCAATCCATTTCTCCTTACTATGCAATCCTTTGAGGGCTTCGCCCTCAAACTCCCAAACAAAAAATATTCCTTCGGATTTTTTAAGGGGCAAAGCCCCTTGCTTTTATTGCATCAACTATCCTGTATCTCCA
>JACAEY010000082.1 GCA_013388605.1 Nitrospirota bacterium
AACCTTTTGAAAGTAAAATGCATATAATTGACCCAAAGAAATATGCTATTCCTCCAGAAAAACTTCGCTGGACCTGTCAACCAGAGATTTTTAAATTTGATTGTACTACAGATATAGAGCCTCTCAAAGAATTTATTGGACAGGAAAGGGCCCTCGATTCTATTAACTTTGGGTTAGCTGTTGAAAGACCTGGCTATAACCTCTTTCTAACAGGTCTTACAGGAACGGGTAAGGCTGCAACCATAAAAGCATGCCTCGAAAGATTCATTACTGAGAAAAAGGCAAAAGGAATCAAATATCAATTATATGATTGGTGTTACGTGCATAACTTTTCTGATCCTGACCGACCAAATATTTTGAAATTACTGCAGGGTATTGGTAAGTCCTTAAGGTCTCATATGGAAAACCTTCTAAAGACCTTGAAAGAAGAAATTCCAAAGGCATTTAGCAGTGAGGAATACACAAAAAGAAAACAGGATATAATGGAAGAGCATCAAAGAAAGTATCAGGCAATGATGGATACTCTCGAGCAAGAAGCGAGAAACAAAAATCTTATGGTACAAATCTCGCCCATGGGTGCTGTTGTAGTACCCTTAATAAATGGAAAACCTATATCGAGAGAGGAATTCATTTTACTTCCAGAAAAAGAGAGAGAAAAAATTGAATCCAGACGACTTGAAATGATGAGACATGTTGAGGAGACTAATACCCGACTTCGTGAAATGGAGAAGGAAGTATCAGAAAAAATGAAGAATATTGACCTTAGGGCTGGAGAATTTGCTATCTCTCGCCCTTTTGAGGAGCTACTTAACACCTATAAAGAATATCCTGAAGTAGTAAATTTTCTTAAAGAGGTCAAGGAATATACTTTAAGTAAACTGGATTTATTTATCCAGCCTTCTATGCCTCCTCAGTTTCCGGGCTTCCCCCCCTTAACTCCTTTTGATCCATTCATTGCCTATAAGGTGAATGTTTTTGTGGACAATAGTTCTTCAGACAGACCCCCAATCGTTTTCGAACCAAATCCAAACTGGTTTAATATTTTTGGAAAGGTTGAAAGAAGAGCGCTTATGGGAACATATGTAAGTGACCATACACTAATTAAACCAGGGGCTGTCCAATTGGCTAATGGTGGCTATTTGATTCTCAATATCCGAGATGTTGTGATCAATCCTGCTGTCTGGGAAGGTCTGAAAAGAGTCATAAAAACTAAGGAAGTACGAGTAGAAGACCCATGGGAACAATTCAGTTTTTTTACCCCACAAGGCATGAGGCCCCAGCCTATCCCTGTACAGCTAAAAATAGTGGTGATGGGCGATGACCAAATCTATCAGCAACTCTCCCTTTATGACGAAGATTTTTGGGAGATGTTTAAGGTGAAGGCAGATTTTGACTACCAAGTTGAGCGCACAGAGGAGAATATAAAGGCCTACGCTTGTTTCATCAGTACATGTTGCAATGATGAAAGGCTTTTACCCTTTGATCGTTCTGGTGTAGCAAAGGTTATAGAGTTTGCAGTTAGGGCAGCAGGTGATCAAGAGAAGTTATCCACCAGATTTGGGCAATTAAAAGATTTACTCATTGAATCTGATTATTGGGCAAAAGAATCTCAAAGCAAGTTGATAAAAGGAGAACATGTTGAAAAGGCGGTGAGAGAAAAGATTCACCGTCTCGATTTAGTGGCAGAGCGTATACGCCGGCTTATTGCAGAAGGAATCCTCATGGTGGATGTAGAAGGAACGGTTGTGGGGCAGGTAAATGGTCTCTCTGTATATGACATGGGGACATTCAGTTTCGGACGTCCCAATCGCATTACTGCAAAGACTTTTCTTGGCAGACGTGGTGTGATAAATATTGAAAGGGAATCCCAGCTCAGCGGGCGAATTCACGATAAAGGCGTACTTATACTTTCGGGTTACCTCGGCTGGAAATATGCCCAAGATAAACCCTTGTCCCTTTCTGCAAGTCTCTGTTTTGAACAATCATATACAGGTGTTGAGGGAGATAGTGCATCTTCTACAGAGCTTTATGCCATCCTGTCCAGTCTTTCTGACTTACCTCTCAGACAGGATATAGCTGTTACAGGCTCAGTAAACCAGAAGGGTGAGATTCAACCTATTGGAGGAGTAAACCAGAAGATTGAAGGCTTCTTTGATGTTTGCAAGGCAAAGGGTTTAACAGGATCACAAGGTGTTATGATACCTTTTCAGAATATCAGAAATCTAATGTTAAGAGAGGATTTAGTTAAGGCAGTGCATAACGAACAATTCCACATATATGCTGTAAGGACCATAGATGAAGGCATTGAAATTTTGACAGGAGTTCCTGCAGGAGAAAAAGGTCCTGATGATAAATACCAAGAGGGCACTGTAAATTATTTGGTTGATAGACGGCTCAGGGAGTTAGCAGAGGGGGCAAAGGAATACTACATTCCTACACAAGAAGTTTAAAGCAAAAATCACTAAAAATTAAATTTATCAGTAATGATGTTACCAGAAATATCAATTTATACCATTATTTCTCAGAGTATTAAAGCAGTAACTTAACAAATTTGCAAAATTTTAGAGAGACCCGAAGAGTTATTCAATTCTAATTGATATGTAGGAAAAACACCGATAAGAGGAAGAGTAAAAATCCTACAAAAAAATCAGAATTTTACCGATATATTTTTATTATTCTCTGTTGTATAAAAAATAAATAACAATTTTAGGGGGTTTAAAATGCTAAGGGGGTGAGAAGAAAGATTACTTAGGTTTTAGTTTGTACTTCTAAAAATTTAACAAAAGACATAAATGGAGGTAAATTATGGAGCTAAAGGATTATTGTAGCAATGTCAGTGCAGA
>JACAEY010000042.1 GCA_013388605.1 Nitrospirota bacterium
ATCAATCTTTATAGGAATTTTATCCATTAATTATTCCTCTGCAAAATCATAATCTCTCATTCAGTTTAAGTGTCATTCCTGACCCGTATCGAGGTACGGGTTGAACTCCAGAAGGAATCCAGGTTCTTATTCTTTCTGGATTCCCATTTTCCTGTAAATAATACAAAGAAAACTATTTCTACTTTTCGGGATTATTCATACTACACACTCTTGCAGGACATCTTTTCTCAAATATATGAGCTTCATATTCATTTCGAAAGTAACGGAGCGTAGTCAGTACAGGATTTGGTGCAGTCTTCCCAAGACCACATAGAGAACCCTGCCTCACAGATTCACTCAATTCCTGAAGAAGATTAATATCTTCAGGTCTTCCTTTCCCTGTTGCAATGTTATTTAGAATATCAAACATCTGTTTTGTTCCAAGCCTACAAGGAATACACTGCCCACAGGATTCCCTCTTCGTAAAATCAATAAAGTATCGCGCTACATCAACCATGCATGTATCCTCATCCATCACTACCATGCCACCCGAGCCCATTATTGAACCTGCAAGTGCAAGAGAATCAAAATCAACGGGCATATCAAGGAGGTTTTCAGGTAGGCAACCACCAGAAGGACCTCCAGTCTGCACAGCTTTGAATGCTTTACCACCAAGTATCCCTCCACCAATGTCATAGATAATCTCACGAAGTGTGATACCCATGGGTACTTCTATCAACCCGCAATTTGCTACTTTACCTGTGAGAGAAAAAACAGCAGTCCCCTTACTCTTCTCCGTACCCCTACTCGCAAACCATTCAGCACCATTATTAATAATTAATGGTATATTTGCATATGTCTTCACATTATTAATCAAAGTAGGTTTGCCCCATAGCCCATTTCTTGCAGGAAATGGTGGTTTTATTCTTGGAATCCCTCGATAACCCTCTATTGAAGCGATAAGTGCAGTCTCTTCTCCACAAACAAAAGCGCCTGCACCCTGGAAAATCTCTATCTGAAAATCAAACTCGCTATCAAGGATACCCCTCCCTAAAAACCCTTCTTTCTTTGCCTGTTCGATAGCAATCTTCAAACGTTTTATAGCTAATGGATATTCCGCCCTCACATAGATAATACCATTTTTGGCCCCTATGGTATAACCCGCGATAATCATTCCTTCTAAGACAGAATGAGGAGTTCCTTCCATGACAGAGCGGTCCTGGAATGCCCCTGGGTCACCTTCATCTGCATTACATATTACATACTTTTCATCACTTTGTGACCTCTTACATGTTGCCCACTTCAGTGCTGTTGGAAAACCAGCGCCACCAAGTCCCCTGAGACCTGACTTTTCTATCTCTTTAATTACCTGATCTGGCGTCATCTCATATAGTACCTTTCTGAGAGCTCCGTATCCACCTGTGGAAAGATAATCATGAATATCTTCGGGGTCAATTCTCCCACAATTGTTCAATATAGCTCGTTTTTGCTTGCTGTAGAAGGGGACATCACAATAGCAAGAAATAGATTCATCAGTAGCAGGATGACGGTAGAGAAGATGTTCTAAAATCCTTCCTCCGGGCAATAGAGATTGAGCAATCTCAACAGCGTTATCCGGTTTAACTTTTGTATATAGAATCCCTTCAGGCTCTATAACAACAATGGGTTCCTGTTGACAGAATCCATGACAACCCGTGCGTTTAATTTGAATGCTTTCGCTAAGATTTAATCCTTTTATTTCTTTTTCTAAAGATGAGAAAACCTCTTCAGCCCCTACAGATATCCCACATGTCCCAAGGCCAATGAGAATGCTCCGCTGGTCATTCATCCTTATTTCCTTCATTTAGGGGGAGAAAAAGCTCTTTTACTTTTTCCCGGGTCATCTCACCATAAACATCCATATTTATCCTCAAACAAGGAGCAAGGGCACAGCACCCAAAACAAGCAACGGTTTCAAGGGTATATTCCAGATCATCAGATGTTTCTCCTTCTTTCAACCCAATAGTTGTTTCTATAGTAGTTAAAATGTGAGGCGCACCCCTGATGTGACATGCAGTACCTCTGCAAACGGCAATCCGTTTTCTGCCCAAAGGTAATAATCGAAATTGGGAGTAGAATGAGGCAACAGCGTAAACATGGCTCTCCGCAACTCCAATAAACTTTGCAATATCATGCATTACCTTTTCCGGTAAATAACCTAAACTTTCCTGAACCTCCTGAAGAATGGGAATCAGTTCACTTTTGTTTCCTCTATAATATTTAAAAATTTCCTGAATCGCTTTTTCTATCACCGCCTACCAAAATCTTCAGGAATCCATGCCCGTTTTTGCCTTAGATTCTTATCAAAACTTAAAATAGAACACATTGCACGGCAGATTCCGCATCTATTGCATTTGTCAGTATCAGCATATACATTATTATCTTTTTCTGATATGCTTATTGCCCCTGCAGGACAACTCACCATGCAGAAAGGCGATGCACAGAACTTATAGCATATTAAATTTTGCATTCTTCACACCTCCTTACCCTAAAATTCTTTCTACTTCTTTCATGTCTGCTTCCATGAGATAAGGTATTCCTGAAACATCTGCTGCTTCACGTGTAAGAGACATTAAGTCATCCCTTTCAATATACTTAAGAGCAAATTTACGAGCACCTGCCATGAGCTGTCTCAATCCTACAGCAAGCCTGTCATAATATGTCCATATACCTATAGCGGCAGGCGGTATCTTCTTAAAGTCTTTTCCGTATTTTTCCTTTAACTGAACAGCTCCATTAAAGGTTCGAAGAAGTGCATCTTCATATTCTTTGCCTTTACCATATGTATCCTCTATCAGTTTTCCCTGTGTCTTTCCAACCATGCCTGCAGTCAAAGTAGAACGTCCCATACATACCGCCTTGACAAAAGGTGCTCCTAACGCAATCGCTTTAAAAATCTGATCTTCAAGTATAATTCCACCAGCTATAGCTACTGAGGGAACAAATTCACCTTTTTCTTTTAATCTTTTGAGGTATTTATAAAGAAGGCTTTCAAGATAAATAGTTGGTATTCCCCATTCATTCATCATCCGCCATGGACTCATACCCGTCCCACCACCTGCACCATCAACAGTTAAAAGATCTATCTTTGCTATTGACGAGAATTTTACTGCACGGGCTAAATCTGCTGGACGGTATGCACCAGTCTTAAGGGTTACGTACTTTGCCCCTATATTCCTCACCCTTTCAACCTCTTTAACGAAAGATTCCTCATCTACCATTCCAAGGCGTGAATGTCTTTCGAATTCAGCAATACCACCGAGTTTATGTGCTTCCTGTACTAATGGATTCTCAGGATCAGGTTGCACAATATATCCTCTCTGTTTAAGTTGTAGCGCCCTTTCAACAGTTGGTAACTTTACCTCACCTCCTATACATTTTGCTCCCTGTCCCCATTTAAGCTCAATACCCTCAACACCAAGCTTCTCAACAGCATACTCAGCAACACCGAGTCTTGTATCTTCAACATTTAACTGGACAAGCATCGTTCCATACCCATCATACCAATCCTTGTATATCTTGAACCTTCTTGCAAGCTCAGGTGAGTTAACGATCTTACCATTCTTAATCTCAGCCTGCGGATCCATTCCGCATACGTTCTCTCCACAGACAAGGATAGAACCGCAGATGGCTGCTCCTATAGCGGTCCCCTCCCAATTTACCCTTGCTATCTCTGTTGAACCGAGAGCCCCTGTAAAAAAAGGAGCTTTCATCGGTATCTTTGTCCCATTTCCTGTTATTTCAGTCTCTACACTTACAGAGGGGAAAGTTGCCTTATCAGGGTCAGCATCACAACCAACAGCACCAACGCATGTTCCATGAATATTGAAGTGTGAAAAATCCACAGGATAATCCTTTTCTGAACCTGAGATAACCTTTCCAAATGGTTGTGGGTAGATGATTTCTCTTCCTCGTAAAGCCGACCTTCCAACCTCACAGTACCCTGGACAACCATCGACGCAATTAACACATAATCCAGAGAAAGGTGAAGGTGACACCCTTGTTGTTGTTACTGTTGCAGCACTCGCATTTGGTTTGCTAAGACTCATTTTAGTTATCCTCCTTCATAATCTCATTTTTAATTTTTCCACTTAAAGAATTAACAAATTTTCCCATTAAATATTTTTCATGCATACTCAAAAAATTTTTGCTCAACTTTTAAGACACACTACAAATGGTTCTGATTTCTCACCTCCTAAAATCTTCAATATTTAGGGTTTTTCTTTCCTTAAAAAAGAAGGCAAACGGTTACCCTTTGAGAATAATTATAAATATTTTATTTTATGAATATACATGGCTATTTTCAAGGTAAGCATCACCTTTATAAGTGTCATCTACGTATAAGAACACAAATTTTGTAAAAGTTTATCTTTTCATATACACACTCCTGTTATCTCTTTTAGAGAAGAACTTTTGGAAAAATTCACATGTTCTCATTATTTATTTCCCACTTATCTATTTTAAAAAAATCTTTACCTTTTAAAAAATTTATGATAATATTAAAACCCTTAATGAATTTTTTCTCTATCTTAAAAGAAGGTAAATTAAATTTATGCTTATTATTGGAGAAAAGCTTAGTATAATAGCCAAGAGAGTTCGTGAGGCGTTGCTGAAAAAAGACAAAGTTCCTATACAGGAGATTGCTATTGCCCAGTGGAAGGCTGGAGCCGGGATGATAGATGCAAATATTGGCCCTGCAGAAGATGGCGGAGAATCATTAATGGAATGGATGGTTACAACAATACAAGAAGTTGTTCCGCTACCTATATGTCTGGACACAACAAATTACAAGGCGATAGAGGCTGGTCTTAAAGTTCACAATAATGAATGGGGAAGACCTCTTATTAACTCCACATCCAATGACCCTGAGAGATTTCCTATGCTTGAACTCGCAGCTAAATTCAATTCTCAGATTATAGGACTCACTGTCGGAAAAGGAGGGCTCCCTGCTGATGCAGAAGAAAGGGCTGCAATAGCAGCTGAGATAATGGCAAGGGCAATGGAATACGGTGTCCCGCTTGAAGACCTTTATCTTGATCCACTTGTTTTACAGATTGCTACATCCCAGGACCATGCATTAAAAGTAATTAATGCTATAAAGATGTTCCAGGAGTTAAACGATCCACCAATGAAGACAGTCGTTGGGCTCAGTAATGTATCAAATGGGTGTCCAAAATACATAAGACCAATTCTGAATAGCTATTTTCTATCACTCTTAATGTATGAAGGACTTACTGCAGCAATCGCAGATGCGCAAGAGGTAGCAGCAACAGTGAAGACAATAAACGTAATTTTGGGAAAAACACTTTACGCACATTCGTATTTGGAAATGTGACAATTGAAAAAGGCATAGAGCAAAGAGTTAAAAGCGAAGAAAATAAGACACCCTGCAATATGTTTTTAACTCTTTGCTAATTGTTCTTTGCTCTGTGCTAACGCAGAGGATGAGAAATGGCCTTTACACCACCAACAGAGAGTTACACTGGTAAGGTCTGTGCTCTAACCATTGGATTAGGTGATAAAGCTATAACCTTCGGTGGAGAAAATGTCTTACCTTTTCATGCCTTTGAAGGTTCAATTCCAAACAAACCAGTTATAGCATTTGAGATACAGGATATACCCCCAGATGATTGGCCTGAACAGGTTCGTAAACCATATAAAGATGTAGCTAATGACCCCATATCATGGGCAAAGTACTGTCAGGATACTCTTAAAGCAAAAGCTATAGCACTCAGACTCATAGGAACCCATCCTGACGGTGAGAACCGTTCACCTGAAGATGCTGCAAAGACTGTTAAAGATGTTCTTTCCGCTATAAATATTCCACTTATTATCCTCGGGAGTAACCATGCTGAAAAAGATGCCTCTGTTCTTATTTCTGCAGCAGAAGCAGCGAAAGATAAAAATTGTGTAATAGGAAAGGCACAGGAAGCCAATTACAAGACGATCGTTGCTGCAGCAATGGCACATAATCATAAATTAATTGCTATGTCAGAGCTTGATATAAATCTATCAAAACAGCTCAATATCTTGATTATCCAGATGGGTCTTGAAAGAGAAAGGATAATAATTGACCCGATGTGTTCAGCACTTGGATATGGTCTTGAATACACTTATTCTGTTATGGAGAGGATAAGACTCGCCGCACTTACCCAGAATGATACAACAATGCAACCACCTATGTTGGGTGATGTAGGAATGTATGTCTGGAAGGTCAAGGAAACTCAGGCATCTGAAACAGATATACCTAATTGGGGTTCTGTTGAAGAAAGGGGAATAACATGGGAAGCAGTTACTGCAACTGCTTTATTATTAGCAGGTGCTGACCTTTTGATTATGAGACACCCGAAGGCTGTAGTGGCAGTAGAGAAGGTGATAGAGGAATTGGTCTGATGGCTCTGACAGGCGTTGAGATATTTAAACTCCTTCCGAAGACGAACTGTAAGAAATGCGGTTTTCCTACATGTCTTGCCTTTGCGATGAAGCTCGCTCAGAGACAGGCCTCTATAGATTTATGCCCTGATGTCTCTGAAGAGGCAAAACAGAAATTAGGCGAGGCATCTGCTCCACCAGTTAGACCAATCACATTTGGCGTAGGTGATAAATCCATAAAAATGGGTGAGGAGACTGTTTTATTTAGGCATGATAAGAGATTTGTTAATCCATGTGCATTTGCACTTGAGATAAAAGATACCCTTTCAGAAAAAGATATCAGAGACCGAATTGAGCAGGTATTAAATTCCGAGATGGAGAGAGTAGGACAAAAATTAAGGGTTGATGCAGTCGCTCTCATGAATGACTCTCATGATACAAGTAGATTTGAAATCTTAGCAAAAACCATCTTCCAAAATGCACCTGATATTCCAGTTATTATCTGTTCAGAAAACCCTTCATCTGCAGAAACTGCAGTCAAGCTCTTTGCAGACAGAAAACCTATTCTTTATGGTGCAAACCTCGAAAATGCAGAAGCATTTGCAAATATTGCCAAGACATATAAAACAATTCTTGGTGTCAAAGGAAATAACTTAGATGAACTCTCTTCTCTAACCGAAAAGGTTAAATCTTTAGGTGTCCAGGATATTGTAATAGACTCTGGAGCGAGAAAGGCAAAAGATATTCTCAGGGACAATACATTTATAAGAAGGGCTGCTATTAAAAAGAATTTCAAGCCCCTTGGATATCCAATAATAACTTTTGCCCAGCGGGAATACAGCTTGGTAGAGGCACTTATAGGTACAATTGGGATTGCTAAGTATTCTTCTATTATTGTCTTTAGCAGTATAGAAAAATGGAAAAACCTCGCACTCTTTACTTTAAGACAGAACATATATACTGACCCTCAGGTTCCTATGCAGGTAGAACAAAAGATTTATAAAATCGGAGAACCCACAACCACCTCACCTTTACTTATCACTACAAACTTTTCACTCACATATTTCATTGTCTCTGGAGAAATTGAAAATAGCAAAGTCCCCAGCTATCTTGCTGTCATTGACAGTGAAGGACTCTCAGTTCTTACAGCATGGGCAGCAGGAAAATTTACAGCTGCAAAAATCGCACAGTTTATAAAAGATACTGAGGTGGAAAAAATAATAAACCACAGAGAACTCATTATACCTGGATATGTTGCAATACTGAGTGGCGCAATAGAAGATAAACTTGAGGGCTGGAAAGTTATTGTTGGACCAAGAGAAGCAAATGGTTTACCTGCTTTTTTAAGGTCGAAATTATAATAATTTATTATTGAATTATTATTTTATCTTTTATATACTAAATAATATAAATATTTAAAATACCTATTTTTAAAAATAATAGTTTTAAGGGAAGGAGGGTCACATGTCCAAAATAATAGCTACAGCAGTCATACGAGGGGCGCATAATATAATCCAGCGAACAGAAGAAATGTTAGATAAGACTATTGCTGAAAAAGGAGAGAATTTCCATTTTGAATTCCCTGATACAGCCTTTTACCTTCCCATGATATACGCGATGACAGCATACCCTGTAAAGACTTTGGGAGATATGAAAGTTGCGCTTGGAATAGCAAAAGATATGTTACATGAAGAACCTGATGAAAACCTGTGGAAACCATATTTAGGTGAAGCACTCGATTGTGGAATGGCAACACTCTTTGCAGAAGAGATTATGATGGCGCTTCGTTATATAAATAATCTGGAGCCTGTTGTTGACCCTGAGACAGGTTTTGAATATAACGGATTTATTACAGACACAATTCAGCGGAACTTAGGCATCCAGCTCGTTGATGGAACAATGCCTGGCTTTGCTGCAATAATAGGGGCTGCGCCTGATGATGATACCGCTTTAAAGATTATAAGAGAGCTACAGGAAAAAAATATCCTTATTTTTCTTGCAGGACATGTCGATGGCAATAGCGTAACAAAACAACTTTTAAGAAAAGGAGTAGAACTCGGATGGGATACAAGGATAGTGCCGGTAGGTCCAGATACAGAACATATAATTTATCCACTTGATTGGTCAGTCAGGGCATCTCTAATCTTCGGGGGGAAAAAACCTGGAGACTATAAGGCTCACCTGAAATACACAAAAGAAAGGGTGTTTGCATTTGCTATGGTACTTGGTGAACTTAATGACATAATATGGACAACAGGTGCAGGTGCAATCAACATGGGCTATCCCGCAATATGTGATACAGATGTTCCTGTAATTCATCCTACAGGAGTCTGTTTATATGAGGAAGTAGATAAAGAATTTGACCACAACAAGATTGTTCAGAAGAGCATAGAAGTAAGAGGGCTAAAAATAGTAGTTGAGAAACCACCCATCCCAGTTGCCTACGGACCTGCTTTTGAAGGTGAAAGAATAAGAAAAGAAGATATGTTCATAGAATTTGGAGGGACACGTACACCTGCATTCGAATGGGTAAGAATGAGGGAGATGGATGAGATAGAGGATGGAAAGGTTATAATCATTGGGAATAACTGGAAGGAAAGATATGAACAAGGTGGTAAGATGCCACTTGGATTGGTCGTTGATATTGCTGGAAGAAAGATGCAGAAGGACTTTGAATCTGTCATAGAAAGAAAGATACATTCTAATATCAATGAGGCTCAGGGCGTCTGGCATATGGGACAGAGAGATATAAATTGGATGAGGATAAGTCATACTGCAAAAAAGGATGGGTTTACACTCGAGCACCTCGGCATAATAAATGTCACTATGACCCACCATCGATTTAAGGCAATTGTTGATAAGGTTCAGGTAACAATCTATACAGATGAGGAAGATGTATTGAGGGTTCAAGAAGAGGCAAGAAAGGTTTATAAAGAAAGGGATAAGAGACTTGCTGGTCTTACTGATGAGGCAGTCGATACATTTTATTCATGTCTTCTCTGTCAGTCCTTTGCTCCAACACATGTATGTGTTGTCAGCCCTGAGAGGCTTGGACTCTGCGGTGCTTTTAACTGGCTTGACTGTAAAGCAGCCTTCGAGATAGAACCTACAGGCGGAAACCAGCCTATACCAAAAGGAGAGCTATTAGATGCAAAATACGGTAGATATTCAGGCATCGATGAATATCTAAAAAAGGCATCTGGTGGCGCTGTTGAGACACTAAACCTTTATACAATTATGGAAAACCCGATGACCTCTTGCGGATGCTTTGAGTGTATTGTAGCAATCATCCCAGAGGCAAATGGTGTTATGATAGTACATAGAGGTTACACAGATATGACCCCAATCGGTATGAAATTTTCTACATTGGCTGGCAGCGTAGGGGGAGGAGCACAGAATCCAGGATTTATGGGTATTGGAAGAAACTTTGTCATCAGTAAGAAATTCCTTTTCGGGGATGGTGGAATCAAGAGGATAGTATGGATGACAAAAAATTTAAAAGAAAGCCTTAAAGAGGCATTCGATAAAAGGGCTGAAGAGGAAGGTTTTCCAGACCTTCTTGATAGGATAGCGGACGAGACTGTATGTGAGGATTCTGAGAAACTTTTAGAGTTCCTCACGAGTGTTAAACATCCAGCTTTAGAGATGGAACCGTTGCTATAAATGCGGAATGGGAATGCGAATTTAAGAATCAATTCCGTATTCCACACCACGAATCCCGAGATTTTAAGGTTGGAGGATAAAAGACAATGGATAAAGTGATAAAGAGCGCAAATGAGGCGTCAGAGCAAATAATAAAATGGGGAGAATCTCATGGTCTTGAAACATGTTTTGAGAGAGCAGAAAGATTAAAACCCTGTCCAATAGGTTCTAAAGGTGCATGCTGTAAAATCTGTCATATTGGACCATGCCGTTTAGTCGGTCCAAATGCTGAGGAAGAAGCAAGAGGTGTCTGCGGAGCTCCACTTCCAACGATTGCAGCAAGAAACCTTTTAAGAAATGCTGCTGCGGGTGCAGCAGCGCACTCAGACCATGCAAGGGACATGGTATTTATATTACTTGCTATTGCTAATGGAGAAACAAAAGACTTTGAAATAAAAGATGGGAAAAAGCTCAACACGGTTGCCGCGATACTCGGCATAGAATCTGGGAATGGAAGGTCTGAAAAGGATGTTGCAAGGGATGTCGCTCTTAGACTCCTCGATGATTTTGGAAGACAGAAAGGAGAAATAAATTATATAAGAAGGGCACCGAAAAAAACTCAGGAAAGGTGGAGAAAGTGGGGAATTATTCCAAGGGGTATTGACAGAGAAATAGCAGAGGCATTGCACCGAACCAACATGGGGGTTGACCACGACCCTGACAGCCTTTTATTAAGTGCTTTAAGGGTTTCTCTTGCAGATGGCTGGGGAGGGTCGATGATATCAACGGATATAACAGATATACTTTTTGGAACCCCAAGACCAGTGAAGGCAGAGGCAAGCTTTGGAATATTTAAAGAAGATGAAGTAAATATAGTTGTCCACGGACATGAACCATCACTTGCAGAGATGATTGTTGAGGTAGTAGGTGAGCCTGAAATGATAGCACATGCAAAACTGAAGGGTGCAAAAGGAATCAACCTTGGAGGAATGTGCTGTACTGCAAATGAGGTATTGATGAGACACGGTATTCCTACAGCAGGTGGTTTTACAAATCAGGAGCTTGCACTCATGACAGGACTTGTTGATGCCTTAACTGTCGATGTTCAGTGTATTATGCCAGCACTCGCAGAACTTTCAAAGAAGTTTCATACAAAGGTAATCACTACATCTTATAAGGCAAAAATACCAGGCGCTATCCATATAGAGTATGATGAGCACAGAGCAAAAGATATAGCAAGAGAAATTGTAAGTATTGCCATAGAGAATTATCCAAATAGAAAAACCAAAGGCAGCCACATAACTCAGAAGTACCCTGTTATAGCAGGATTTTCCCATGAATATATTGAATATATGCAGGGTGGAAGATGGAGGGCCTCTTTCAGACCTTTAAACGATGCTATTATGGCCGGAAGAATCAGAGGAGTAGTAGGTCTTGCAGGCTGTGATAATCCAAGAGTTCCTTCTCAGGGCTTACATCGCTTTCTAGCACTGGAGTTGATCAAACGCGATGTAATTATAGTATCAACAGGTTGTGGTTCACATGCTTGTGGTGCTGCTGGTTTTCTTACCCCTGAGATGGCATTGGAAAATGCTGG
>JACAEY010000054.1 GCA_013388605.1 Nitrospirota bacterium
AGTGATAACATAAGCTCATTGAAATTTATATAAAAAGAAAGCGGAAGGATAATGAGTGAGATAAGGATTTTTTTCTTCGAGATATATGTAGCAATGAGGATATTCAGAAATGAAAGTAACAGGCAAATCTCTATACCACCCACTCTTCCAGACATAAAAAATGTGAATAGAACACCACCAATAAATGCCCCCAATGCCTCAAGTCCATAGACTTTTCCTGCAGCATCACTTCGTCCTGAATATGAAACCGCTAAAGGGAATTGAAGACCAATAATAAGACACAATGGGAAAAGCGACAGAGAAGTTAAAACAATTGTAGAAGCAAATGAGACTGCTTCACCGGGTTCAAGAGAGACAATTTTCCTTATCGCCTTTATAAGATAGACTGTGGGGAGAGAGAGTAGTGCAATCAGTATAAAAGAGAGAATAAAGGCATGTTTAATATTAGTCTTACTTCCTGCATAGCTTCCAAGCCCAACCCATATGAGCCAGAAGGAAAGTGTTATTCCTATATCAAGTTCGTTCCCTGAAAAAGTAGAAAGGAGGAGGCGAAGAACAGCAATCTGAAAAAGAATAGAGGTAAAACCCATTACTATGTATGGTAGATTCATAAATTCTTTTCATAGACACGGTATATCTTATAAAGCCTTGCTCCTATCATCTCAACAAGTCTCTGGACAGGAATATTGTCTTCAAGTATCCATGAGAATTCAACTTTATGGAACTGTTTATATTTATCTTTGACATTCTTAAACCCTTCCCTGAATAAAAGTGCATCAACACCTTTATTCCTATGTTCAGATTTTATCCCTAAAAGAAGGAGCCTCAAACACCTTATCTTTTTCGAATAATATATTGCCTTTAATATTGTAAATGGATTAAGTCTCCCCCTCATCTTTTTTAGAACAAAATTAATGTCAGGTAATACCCCCATAAAACCTACAGGTTCTTCATCCTTATATGCAATAAGTATTAACCCGGACAGCACAATTGGTTTAAGCCTTTTTGCAAGATAGTTCGTTTCTTCTATAGTAATTGGTATAAATCCCCAGTTCTTCTGCCATGCTGAGTTATATATGTCTTTGAATACCCTCATCTCAAGTTCAAATCTCCTCATATCTATGGGACGAACTCTGATTCCCCTCTTTTCAGCTATCTCTGCAACCCTGAGTACCTTCTCTGGAAGCTCCATAGGAATTTCACATATATATGCATAAAGGTCCTTTATCTTTTTCATTCCATATTTTTGCATAAAATCGTTATAGTAAGGAGGATTGTAAGGGGTCATCAGGACAGGAGGGTCATTAAATCCTTCTAAAAGAAAACCGCATTCCTCATTTGTAGAAAAGTTCATAGGTCCCCTGATCGTATCCATACCTTCATTTCTGAGCACTTCTGAAACCTTATCAAGAAGTGATCTTGCAACTGCAAAATTATTTATTGATTCAAAAAAGCCGAAGAAACCAACTCTATCTCTATGAAACTCATTATGTCTGCTATTAACGATGGCTGTCACTCTCCCAAATGTCTTTCTGCCTTTTTTTGCAAGAAAATATCTTGCTTTTGCATAAAGAAAAAATGGGTTTTTAACAGAGAACCTATTATACATATCTTTAAACAGGGGGGGAACAAAAAGGGGGTCTTTTGAATATAGCTTGAAAGGTAGTTTTATGAAATCATCAAGGCCATTTTTAGATTTAACTTCTACTATTTGTATATTTTCATCACTCGGAAAACGATCTCCATAACTTCTATAGATGATTTTTGACAGCAATGTCGTTTAGTAACTGATAACAATTGACTGACAACATCTAAATTATACCCATTGCCTTTCCAACCTTTTTAAAGGCGGCGAGGACTTTATCAAGATGTTCATCTGTATGTGTTGCCATATAGCTTGTTCTTATTAGGGCTCTTCCATTAGGCACAGCAGGGCTGACAGCTACATTGGCAAATATGCCTTCTTCCTGAAGCATCATAGACATTGTAAATGCATTTTCATTTTCACCAACAACAATTGGTATAATAGGCGTCTGGCTGGGACCTACCTCAAAACCTAATTCAATGAAACCGTTAAGCATCTTCCTCGTATTCCTCCATAGCTTTTCTCTCCTCTCAGGTTCATTTTCTATGATATCAAGGGCAGCGCCCACAGAAGCAACCGATGCAGGTGGTGGACTCGCGCTGAAGATTAATGACCGTGCGAAATGCTTAATATAATGAATTACGTCTGCTGAACCTGCGACAAAACCTCCAATGGATGCAAGAGATTTGCTATATGTCCCCATAATGAGATCGACCTCTTCCTCCAGACCGAAATGTTCGGCAGTTCCCCTACCTGTTTTACCGAGCACACCTATTCCATGTGCATCATCAACCATTACCCTTGCGCCATATTTTCTTGCGAGTCTGACTATCTCTGGCAGATGTGCTATATCCCCTTCCATACTGAATACACCATCAACAACTATCAGCTTATCCCTTGATTCATGCCCTTTAAGTAACCTTTCAAGGTCATTCATATCATTGTGTTTGAATTTTTTGATATCACCAAAAGAAAGTCTGCAACCATCAATAATGCTTGCATGGTCCATTTTATCAATAATAACGATATCATCCTTTCCTACAAGCGCTGATATAACACCAAGGTTAACCTGGAAACCTGTTGAAAAAACAAGGGCAGCATCTTTCCTCATAAAATGTGCGAGTTTTTCTTCAAGTTCAACATGTATGTCAAGTGTCCCGTTCAGAAACCTTGAGCCAGCACAACCTGTGCCATATTTCCTTATTGCCTCTATTGCTGCCTCTTTAACTTTTGGGTGGTTGGTAAGACCAAGATAATTGTTAGAACCTATCATGATCATCCGCCTACCATTCATTATTATCTCAGGTTCCTGAGCACTCTCTATAACTCTGAAATAAGGGTAAAGACCATTAGCAATTAGTTCCTTTGCCTTATCAAACCTGAAGCACTTATCAAATATATCAGCGGATTTTTTTATAGCCATCTGTGAATTCTGTACCAATCTACTGTCCATTTCATTCCTTCCTTTATCCTTACTTTTGGTATAAAACCAAGTTCTTCTCTTGCCTTTGTTATATCACATATCCAGTGGGAATAAGTCAGCTCATTTATCTTATCCCTGTTAATTATTCCCTTCCTGTCTATTTTCTCCCCTATATATGCAAAATAGGGCATAATAAATTTCGGTATCCGTAAGCGGACCGCCTTGATACCAAATGCAGAGGATATTGCATTCACAATTTCATCATTTGTATAAAATTTACTATCTGATAAAAAATAAA
Organism: Nitrospirota bacterium; assembly: GCA_013388605.1. Lineage (GTDB taxonomy): Bacteria > Nitrospirota > Thermodesulfovibrionia > Thermodesulfovibrionales > SM23-35 > JACAEY01. Next base: position 3,307 of record JACAEY010000054.1, read on the forward strand.
TCTCACCTTCTGCCTTTCTATTCTCTGCGGCTAATATTATACCCTGAACAAGGTCATCAACATAAACTAAAGAATAATAACATTTACCCCAGTAAGGGAAAATACCTTTTTTCAACATCCTAAAAAAAATGAATAAATCTCTGTCTCTTGGTCCATATACAGCAGATGGTCTGATTATAGTAACAGGTATCTTCTTTTTATATCCAAGTACGGCCTTCTCACCCTCAAGCTTACTTTTACCATAACTTGAAACAGGCTTAGGAGCTGTATCTTCCTTAACAGGTGAACCATTCTGGCTTGGTCCAACTGCTGCCAGGCTGCTTATATAAACAAAACGTCTTAGCTTTGGGTTATTTTCTAAGGTAGCTGTTATCAGGTTTTTTGTTCCCATCGCATTCACACAGAAGAACTCATCATCTGAACATGCCTTAGTTAAACCTGCAAGATGAAAAATATAGTCAACTCCTTTAACTGCACTATGGAGAGACTCTATATTTTCACAATCACCGGTAATAATTTTGAGGTCGATGCTTTCAATCCATTTTAAATTGGAATTCTCTCTTACGAGACAGGTAACTTGATGACCTCGTCTGGCGAGTTCTTCACATAGGTGGCTACCTATAAAGCCTGTAGCTCCTGTCACTAGGGCTTTCATAGGGCAAAACTATTTTGGACAAAGAATACCACCAGAGTCAAGTTCAAATTAAGCACCTCTTTAAAGATTAGAGGCTCATTGACTCAAGTCTCGCTATACGCTCTTCTATAGGTGGATGTGTACTGAATAGTTTTAATAAACCGCCGCCTGATAATGGATTGACAATGAACATATGGGAAGTTGCAGGGTTTGCGTTCATAGGAATCTTCTGAGACGTCAGGTGAAGTTTCCTGAGTGCATTTGAGAGGAATCTCGGATTTCCTGCGAGTCTTGCCCCACCTTCATCTGCTGCATATTCTCTCGACCTTGAGATAGCCATTTGAACAATTAGTGCTGCGATAGGACCGACAATCATCATAATTAGAGCTGCCAAAGGATTCCCTCCCTCATCATCATCTCCTCTATGTCCAAAGATCATTGCCCATTGCGCCATCTGTGCAAGATAACTAATAGCACCTGCGATCGCTGCAGCAATAGTACTGATTAGAATATCCCTATGTCTGATATGTGAAAGTTCATGGGCTATAACACCCTGAAGTTCTTCCTGGCTCAGTATCCGCATAATACCTGTTGTAACAGCAACAGCAGCATGTTTAGGATTTCTTCCCGTTGCAAAGGCATTAGGCTGATCCTCCTCTATAATATATACCTTCGGCATAGGTATATCTGCACGATGTGCAAGCATTCTTACAATCCTGTAAAGTTCTGGTGCTTCTGACTCTGTAACCTTCTTTGCCCCATACATACTCAGGACTATTTTGTCACTGAACCAATAGGCAAAGAAATTCATCAACAGTGCAAATATAAGAGCTACTGTCATGCCCTGCTTCCCACCTATTGAGGCTCCTGCCCATATAAGAATCAGAGTTAGAGTTATAAGGAGAAAGAAAGTCTTTAAATTGTTCATATACTCACCTCCATTAAATAAATATAATTTAAATAACAGATTCTTTTCAAGAGAGGCTTTAACTGTTCTTTACAATCACCTGATATCGTTATTATAATTAGAATTATAAATGAAAAAGAATATTCTGATAGGTATAGGAATTCTTTTTGTTGGGATCCTTATTGGTGGTCTTTCATTTTATACACTTGGTAAAATTACAGGCCATCAAGGTGCTTATCTGTCTTATCCAATTACCCCTGGGGTACCACACCAGATAATAGAAACAAGTAAAGCTTTTTCAGAAATAGTCAATGCTGTATCGCCAGCGGTTGTGAATATCTCTACAACAAAGGTTCTGAAAAGGGATACTGACTCATTCTTTGATGACCCCTTCTTTGATTTTTTTAAGCCTTTTCATGACCTTAGAATACCTAAAAAATGGAAAGAACAGAGTTTAGGTTCAGGGGTTGTTGTCTCATCTGATGGTTATATAATTACGAATAATCACGTGGTCGAAAAATCAGATGAGATAAAAGTAACCCTCCTTGATAAGCGAACTTTTAAGGGGAAAATAGTTGGTGCAGATCCTAAAACAGATATTGCTATTTTAAAAATAGATGCCTCAAATCTTCCTACAATCCCATGGGGGGATTCTGACAACCTCCAGGTTGGGGAGTTTGTTCTTGCTATAGGAAACCCCTATGGTCTGAGTCATACAGTAACCATGGGAATTATAAGTGCAGTGGGCAGAGCAAATGTCGGAGTTGCTGATTACGAAGACTTTATTCAGACTGATGCGGCTATTAATCCTGGTAATTCAGGAGGTCCTCTTGTAAATATAAAAGGAGAACTCATAGGTATTAACACAGCAATATTTTCAAGAACAGGTGGTTATCAGGGAATAGGTTTTGCTGTTCCAAGTAATATGGTACGACCTATCATGAGCCAGCTTATACAGAAGGGACGGATTACAAGGGGGTGGCTCGGGGTAACCATACAGGAATTAACACCTGAACTTTCACAGAAGTTTGGTCTTGAAAAATCAACTGGTGCACTCGTTAGTGATGTTGCAAAAGGCAGCCCTGCGGATAAGGCAGGAATTATAAGAGGTGATATAATCCTTGAATTCAATGGAAGAGAAGTAAAAGACGTGGGTAACCTTCGGAATATGGTTGCCCAGAGTAAAGTCGGCTCTGAGGTATCAATCAAAATATCACGCTCAGGAAAGGAATATACTCTTAGATTGGTTATTGCTGAACTTCCAAGAGAAATCGCTGAGGCAGTTCCCAGCAATCTTTCGGATGACACAGAAGCAGAAGCTTTTACAGGAATGGGTGTTATGAGTCTTACAAAAGAGATAGCAAAACAGCTCGGGCTAAAAAAAGATGAGAAAGGGGTAGTTGTGGTGAAGGTTGAACCAGCAAGCCCTGCAGATGAATCAGGTATAAAAAAAGGAGATGTTATTAAAGAGATAGATAGAAAACCTGTTGAAAACCTTGAGGACTTCAATAGAATTGTCTCGAATCTAAACAAGAACGAGACAATTCTCCTTTTTATCACCAGGGGTGACAAAAAGTTTTATGTTACCCTCAAGGCATCATAACTTCTCTCCTACTTAACATTTAAAAATTTAAAAGGAAAGGAGGTGATAGGAGTGTATCTAATTTTGAGGATCGCAGTCTTTTTAATCTTTTCATTATCTGGATATTTTATCGGTATAAAGTACAATTATGGAACCTATGGAGTCCTTGTTGGAAGTATTTTGGGGCTCTTTGCTATCGCTATAGAATATTTATTAAAAAATTTTAAGATAGGTTCGATTATTGGTGGCTTTATCGGTATTTCCTTAGGTCTTTTATTTGCCAATCTTCTTTTACTGCCATTAAAGCAAATCCTCGGAGATGATATAAAAGCAGTTTCTTTTGGACTAATGGCAGTTTTTGGCTATGGCGGTCTACTTCTTGGTATGGGCAAAGGCTCTGAGATTTCAATTTCTAATATATTCAGACTTTTTAGAGGTCAGAGTCTTGAGGAAGATATTAAAATCCTCGACACAAGTGTCATAATAGATGGACGTATCGCGGATGTATGTGAATCAGGATTCCTTGGGGGGACTTTTATTCTTCCACAGTTTATTCTTCAGGAATTACAGCATATAGCAGACTCAGCAGACTCTGTAAAAAGGGCAAGAGGGAGAAGAGGTCTCGATATTCTACACAAGATTCAAAAGATGTCTAACATTACAGTCAGGATCGTTGAAGAAGATTTCCCTAAGATAAAAGAGGTTGATTCAAAACTCGTTGCCCTTGCAAAACTTTTGAATGCAAAAGTTATAACTAATGATTTTAATCTTAACAAGGTTGCAGAGTTGCAGGGCGTCTCGGTCCTGAACATTAATGAGCTTTCAAATGCCCTGAAACCTGTTGTCCTTCCTGGTGAATCAATCAATGTCTTTATTTTAAAGGAAGGGAAAGAACACAACCAGGGTGTTGCTTACCTTGATGATGGAACAATGGTTGTTGTAGAAAATGCACGAAGACTTATAGGAAAAAATGCAGATGTAACAGTTACAAGTGTCCTGCAAACAACTGCAGGAAGAATGATATTTTCAAAACTAAAAGAGGAGTACGAGAAAGAAGAGTATAGAGCCATTAAATAAAGTTATTTAAAACTAATTGTTTGTAGTTGTGAACTTTAAATCCGGCAGAGGTGAAAGAGGTTTTATTAAGTTCTAATTAAAAAGTTTAATGAGAAGGGTAATTGCGATAGTACCTTCAGCAGGTATTGGAAGAAGGTTCGGGCAGAAAAAGCCTTTTCACCTTCTTGGAGGCAAACCTCTTATTATAAGGACTATTGAGGTATTAGAATCTGTAAATGAGATCGTAGAGATTATACCTGTCCTTAGAAAAGAAGACATAAAAAGAGGGATAGAGGTCTTTAAAAGCTATAACATTTCAAAGACAAAAAGGATAGCAACAGGAGGTAAAGAAAGACAGGATTCTGTCTATAATGCACTCAAGCTTATAAATGATGAGAATTGTATTGTTCTTATTCACGATGGTGCGAGACCTTTTGTTGAAAAAGGTTTGATTGAAAAAGCGATAAAAGAACTGAAAGGCTTTGATGGAGTCATTACAGGAATCCCGCTCAATGATACGATAAAAGAGGTGGGAGAAGGAATTGTCAGGAGTACATTAAAAAGAGATTTTCTATGGGCTATCCAGACTCCACAGGTTTTTTCGTTTAAAAAACTTTTTGATGCTTATGAAATGTCCATAAAAGATGGCTTTTACTCCACAGATGACTCAGCCCTTGTAGAAAGATATGGAGGAAAGATAAAAGTTATATTTGGGTCTTACAGAAATATTAAAATAACTACTCCTGATGACATGATCTTTGCTGAATACCTTCTTTCTAAAAATAAAATCTGAAATAATTATGAGAATTGGTATTGGTTTTGATTCTCACAGACTTGTAAAAGGCAGGAGACTTATTCTTGGAGGGGTTCATATACCTTTTGAAAAAGGTCTCATAGGTCATTCAGATGCAGATGTACTATGTCATGCAATTATAGACTCTATTCTCGGTGCACTTGGACATGGAGACATTGGAAAACACTTCCCTGATACAGATATAAAATGGAAAGATATTCCAAGTACTGATTTACTAAAACATGTTGTTGGACTTATGAAAGCAGATGGCTTTGAACTCCTCTGGTTAGATACTACCATTATTACAGAAGAACCAAAAATCATGCCTTATATAGAAAACATGAAGAAAGAGATATCAAAATATGGGATACCTCAAAAAATAATCAATATAAAAGCTAAAACTAATGAAGGAATGGGATTCATTGGTAGAGGTGAAGGCATGGCTGCATTTGCGGTATGTGTATTAAGGCAATCTTTATATAATCCAATTATCTGAAAGTTATTGCTATCCAAGATATTCTGAAATATGGCTGGATTCTGAAGAAAAGATTATAATTTCCTTCTGATGTGAGTCCAATCACAGAGGAAGCCTATCCTTCAGGTTAAATTATTGATGTTATTAAAATTTTTAAGTATATGTAGAAGTTCAATTATGAATCCAATTACATCTAATGCTGAACATGAAATTCCTTTAATAGAACTCACTGACATTCTATTCTTTGCTATTGAGAACCTTACCCACGGAAAACATGGACATTCAATGAGAGTAGCAAAATATTGCAACATGATAGCAAATGCATTAAATATGTCAGAAGATGAAAAAAGGAGATTACACAAAGCCTCTCTGTTCCATGATATTGGATTCCTAAAGATGCAGAATGTTTCATCTAAAGAAGAATATAAGGCTCACTGTAAGATCGCCTATGAAATGCTCTATCCGATAAATTTTTATTCTGATATAGCACCGATCATTTTACATCACCATGAAAGGTATGATGGCAAAGGATATCCATCAGAATTGCAGGGAGAAGACATACCGCTGGAGTCAAGAATAATTGCTATTGCAGAAGCATTTGATACAATGGTAAGCAGTGATTCATATAAATTTTCAGAAGGTGCTATTGATATTGAAGAAATACCTTTTTCCGAGAGACTTAACAGTGCAATCGAAGAACTGACGAATAATGCGGGTACACAGTTTGATCCTAAACTCGTAGAGGCATTTGTTAATTCAATAGATGAATTCTCCTTAGAAAGTACCTGTAAGAATATCTGAAAGCCTTGCAAATTCACTAATTGCTAATGTCTCAGGTCTCCTATCAGGGTTTATACCTGCCATTAAAATCCTTTCCCTTATATCCTCTCTCAGACCTTTGAGAGAATTGGACAGCATCTTCCTCCTCTGAGAAAAGGCTGTTTTTATAACCCTGAAAAACATCTCTTCATCTTTTACAGTAACAGAGGGTCTTTCAAGTATCTTGATATGAAGAACAGCCGAATCAACCCTCGGTACCGGTCTGAAGGCACGTCGCGATATTGTGAATTTCAGTCTTGGTTCAGCATAATATTGAGTAAATATCGAAAGTATCCCATAATCTTTTCCCCCCGGAGATGCTATTATCCTCTCAGCTACCTCTTTCTGGACGGTCAGAGTCATAGATTTGATGTTATTTCTTACATTAAGAAGCCTGAAGATTATCGGGGTCGTAATATAATAAGGTATATTTGCAACAACCTTGAATTCTGGAAGTTTCTCATAAGGGTATTTAAGGGCATCTCCGTAAATTAACTCAACGTTCTTATACTCCTCAAGCTCTCTGCTCAATTCTTTAAATAACTTGCTATCTATTTCAATAGCAATTACTTTTCTGACCCTCTCTGCAAGCATCTTTGTGAGCCTTCCAGGGCCAGGCCCTATCTCAACAACAAGGTCATCCTTTTTCAATTGAGCAACCTGTATAATTCTTCTAAGGATCGATGGATCAAATAAAAAATTCTGTCCTAAATATCTCTTTGTCAGATATTTGGTCCTCCTCCCTTTACAGTCCTGATGATTAGTAAACCTGTAAGGAAAAAAATAACAATAGACAAAATTGCTGGTCTCTGACTCCTTAAGGCTGAAGATAACCAACCAAAAAGGAGAGGACCCATAATTGCTGAAGACTTCCCTACAAGAGAATAGATTCCAAAATATTCTGCTTCCCCTTTTTCAGGAATAAACTGCGTAAACATGGCTCTTGTTGCAGCCTGAATGGTTCCAAGACCGAGTCCTGCAAAAGATGCAAGTAGTTGGTATTGCATCTTTGTATTCACAAAAAAGGCTATTATTGCAACGAGAATCCACATTAGAAGCGATAATATCACAACTCTCTTGGGACCCATGTAATCTATAGGCCTTGCCATGATAAATGCTCCGAGCAAGGCTGAAATCTGGACAACAATGTAAAGAATGATTAACTCATCTGGCATAAAACCAAGAGTGGTAGCTGCATAAACACTCGAAAATACAATTACAGTATTAACTCCATCTTCATATATAAGGTATGCGATTAAGAATTTTTTCACCTCACTTCTTTTCAGAATATCCTTCAGTGTTCTCATAGTAAATTTAAACCCTTTGATACCTGCCTCTGTTATGGATATTTCGCTACCTGTGTCCCTTGGAAGAAAAAGAAAGGCAGGTGCTGAGCAAAGGGCAAAAAAGATAGAGACCATAAGCCATGTTGCACCAAATAGATTATCTCTTACCAGGGGCACTGCTATTAGGAGTGAGATTATAGAGCCTGCATAACCGACGCCAAATCCCCACCCTGAAACCCTACCCTGATATTCTCTGGGAACAATTCTTGGTAGAAAAGAATTATAAAAAACAATGCCCCCTTCCATTCCTATATTAGCAAGAGTCGCAAGGATGAAACCTTCGATGACCATACCCTGTTTAAGGAAAGATAAGCATCCAATTGCAGTCACACTTATTGTTGTATAAAAAAATAGAAATCTCTTCCTGCTACCTTTATAATCTGCTATTCCACCAAGAAATGGAGAACTTATTGCAACTACTGCCATACTTAATGAGACAACCCTGCCCCACCAGAGATCTCCCAAACCCCCATCATTTCCTACAATAAAATTTGCATAGTAAACAGGAAAAATCACAGAGGCAATTACAGCTGAGTAGCTTGAATTTGCAAAGTCAAAGAGGGTCCAGCTGATAATATATTTTCTATTCACTTGAAAGGAATAAACATAATATCTCTGATCTCTGCAGGGGTACCCTCTTTTGAAGGACCGAGTGCAGCAACCCTGTAATTTCTTTTTATTAAAGGTTTTTCATTATCAATAAATGCAGGTACAGTGGTTTCCCCAATAAATATATAACCTGTTGATGTGTCAGTTTGCCTATAAACTCTGTAACCATCTATCCAGGTCTCCTGTACCTCTTTCCATATAAGATATACCTTATCTTCACTTACAACTGCCTGGAGTCCTTCAGGTGCTGAAGGAACAAAATCAGAAGGGCTTACAACAAGTTCTTCTGAAGGAGCTCCCTCACTCCTTATGTCTGTTCTCTTCAAGCTACGCACAGTATAATAAACAGTCTTCCTTACATCAAAACTATCCCTGAATGAAGTCTCTTTTAATGGTTCATTATTTAGAGGTGTTAACGAATAAATACCTGATTTATCACTTTTGTAGATGTTATAAAAAACCTTTTCCTCAACACTTTTCCAGTTTAAGGTAATAAAATTAAAATCAATTGCGAAGAAAAGTCTTTCAGGAGAAAGTGGAGGTTCTTCTAACAATACATCTATTATATTCGAGTCCTTACTAACTATTCCTTTAAAATTTTTAGAAACAATCTTATATCTATATTGAGACCCTATTTTAAAGTCAGTATCAGTATAAGTCCGCTTATCTGGTTCAAGGAAGGCTAATCTTTCAAAATTATCTGAAGCCTCTTTTGAGATATCTACACCAGCTCTTAGTAATTGAAAACCTTTTATCGTATCCTCTTCGCCTTCTGGAAAATCCCAGAACAATAAAATCTCTGATTCTCTGTGTATTGCCTTCAGGTTTGAAGGTGCAGGAGGTTTTTCATAAGATTTGAGGGTAGGATCACCTTTTTTACCACATGAAAAAATAAGACTGCAAAATATAAAAAGTATTATAATTTGTCTCATTGTTTATTCTCAATATCAAGTATGCGCCTTATTCTCTTTATCTGCCTCTTAACCTCAACTGGTGAAGTTCCACCAGTAGACCTCTTTTCTTCCAATGACTTCTCAATCTTCATGATTGGATAAATATCATCCGAGATTAATGGAGAAAATTTTTTCAATTCCTTGATAGTTAGCTTGTCAAGTCTCCTGTTTTTTGAAATACAATGAAGGACAAGCTTTCCTGTAATTTCATGTGCCTTTCTAAAAGGCAACCCCTTTTTAACAAGATATTCTGCAATATCTGTTGCAGTAGAGTAACCATCTGAGGCAGTTTCATACATCCTTTTTGTATTAAACTTTATTTCAGGTAACATCTCATTAAGTATATTTAAACAGGCCTTGAGAGTATCAATAGTATCAAAGAGAGAAGGTTTATCTTCTTGCAGGTCCCTGTTATATGAGAGTGGTAAACCTTTCATAACGGTCAGGATAGAAAAAAGATTGCCATAAACCCTTCCTGTCTTTCCCCTGACCAGTTCTGCTATATCCGGATTCTTCTTCTGTGGCATCGCACTCGACCCTGTTGCGAATGCATCAGGGAGCTGAATGAATCGGAATTCTTCTGTTGACCATAAAACAATCTCTTCTGCAAGTCTTGAAAGATGCATCATAAGTATAGAAGCATCTGATAGAAACTCTATAACAAAATCCCTGTCAGATACTGAATCTATACTATTCTGTGTTACATCATCAAAATTTAGTAGCTTCGCGATATACATTCTATCTATAGGAAATGTAGTTCCCGCAATTGCACCCGCCCCGAGAGGAAGTATATTAATCCTTTTTAATGTATCCTTAAATCTATCTTTGTCTCTATGCAACATTTCAATATAGGCAAGTAGATGGTGTGAAAGAAGAACAGGTTGAGCCCTCTGCATATGCGTATATCCAGGCATCAGTGAATTAATATGTTTTGATGCGATATCAAGAAGGGTCTTCTGAAATCTATTTATAAGAGATAACATATCTTTTGACTCATCTCTGAGGTATAATCTGAGGTCAAGTGCAATTTGGTCATTCCTTGATCTTGCTGTATGGAGTTTTCCTGCTGCATCTCCTATCTTTTTTGCCAGTGCAGTTTCAATATTCATATGTATATCCTCAAGGTCAAATCTAAACTTGAACCTTCCTCCTTCAATCTCGTTTGCAATCTCTTTTAAACCCTCTATTATTCTTTTTGAATCATCTTCTGAAATAATGCCCTGTTTAGCAAGCATTTTTGCATGTGCAATACTCCCTTCAATATCATATCTCCAGAGTCGTCTGTCAAAAGATATAGATTCTGTAAATGACTCAGTAGTCTTTGATGTACTTGTCTTAAATCTCCCTCCCCAGGGTTTTTTCATAATCTTAACCTCGGCTTTTAATTTGACAACGAATAATTGCAAAGTATAATATACCAAAACATAAATAAAGATAAAGATTTCACTACACAACCAGCAAAATAATCATGTATTTATCTAATAATATCTAATAATAAGAAAAACATTTTTAAGGAGGTAAACGATGTCGAAAACAGAAAAAAATCTTGAGGATGCCTTTGCAGGAGAATCACAGGCAAACAGGAAATATCTTGCTTTTGCAAAAAAGGCAGAGCAGGAGGGTTACAAGCAGGTAGCCAAACTCTTCAGGGCTTCTGCTGAGGCTGAAACAATCCATGCACATAACCATCTGAGGATACTTGGTGGAATAAAGAGTACTAAAGAGAACCTTGAAAGTGCCATAAATGGTGAGACTTATGAATTTGAAAAGATGTACCCTCAGATGATAGAGGATGCACAGAATGAAGGCAAAAAAAATGCATTACAGAGTTTCCAATATGCGAATGAGGTAGAAAAGATACATGCAGGGCTTTATAAGAAAGCCCTTGAAAATCTTGGTAAAAATCCTGAAGTAGATTATTATGTATGTCAGGTGTGTGGAAATACAGTTGAAGGTGAGCCACCTGATAAGTGTCCTATATGTGGTGCTCTAAAAAACATGTTCAAGAAGATTGAGTAATATGTTAAAGGGGGGAAAATATGTAGTAGTCATATCCATATTTTTAATATCGAGTCTTTCAAGAGGGGGAGTTTTATCTGCTCCAATCAGTCCCCAGACAGAGACCTGTATTGCCTGCCATAATACATCGACTCCAGGAATTGTCCATGACTGGCTTAAAAGCAAACACTCAAAGACAGGCTTGGAAGAAGCACTGAAAAGACCTCTACTTGAAAGAAGGATTTCTAATGATAGTCCAAAAAAGGAACTAATTGGATATGCTGTTGGCTGTTATGAATGCCACAGCCAGAACCCTGATAGTCATAAAGACAATTTCAGCCACTTTGGTCTCAGGATAAACATTATAGTAAGCCCCAATGACAGGTGCACATGATTATACAGCATTTAAGAATGGCTGGTGGTATCTAAATGAAAACCTCCAGCACATGAAAGACCTTATAGATTTAAAAGAAAAGAAAAAAACTGAATGAAAATCATTGCATTTTTCGGAAGCCCGAGGGAAGGTGGAAACACTGAACTCCTCCTGAAAGAGACAATAAATGGAATAGAAGATTCAGGATTTAAAGTCCATGTATTTAATCTTAATCGGATGAATATAACTCCATGCCAGAATTGTGGTGGATGTGATGACACAGGTATATGTATATATGAAGACGATATGTCTCAGATTTATGAGGCTATCAGGGAGGCTGACAGAATTATCATAGCATCTCCCGTATTCTTTTTTGGAGTTAGTGCACAGACAAAGATTATAATAGACAGGTGCCAGTGTTTCTGGTGTGAAAAATACCTCCTGAAAAAGCCCATCCCAGAAGGAAAACATGGAAGAAAAGGGCTTTTATTATTAGTTGGGGGAATGAAAAAAGAGATCGGGATACAGTGTTCAGAAGCAACTGTCATGGCCTTCTTTAGAACAGTAAATGTCCCTACACATGAAACCCTTGGTTTCCTTGGTATAGATGCAAAGGGTGCTATACTTAAACACCCAACTGCGTTGGTGGAAGCATATAACGCAGGAAAAAAACTTGTTTCAAAAGGAGGATAAGAATGGTTTCGAAATTACCAGATCAGTTTGTAAGAGTAAGGAAGAGATTCAAAAAATTTGCATCAGCCCTTGATGAGCTTGGAATAGCTACAAAGGAATCGGGTCCTATAGATGAAAAGACCTCACATCTTATACAACTTGCAGCATCTGCTGCAATACGCTCTGAGGGTTCTGTACATTCTCATACAAGAAGGGCATTAGCTGCAGGTGCAAAAATAGAAGAGATATACCATGCAATCATTCTTCTGACAAGTACAATTGGTTTTCCAACAGTATCTGCTGCACTTAGCTGGGCTGACGATATAATAAAAGGAAAAAGGGCTAAAAAATAACTATCAACTACTATCTGTTTCTTCGCTCCATCCATATTTACCGATGAGTGGAACAAAGACACAAGGTGTGTGACGCTCTTTTAAAACCTTCCCTTTTGTTTTTCTGATTTTTAAAAGTTGTTGTGACAACCGTTCTCCAACAGGAGCGACAATGATTCCACCTTCTGATAGCTGTTCTAATAGAGGGACGGGTATCTCTGGTGTTGCAGCAGTTATAATTATCCTGTCAAAAGGAGCTTTCTCTGTCCATCCGAGTGTTCCATCACCAATTCTTGTATGAATATTTTTGTAACCTAAAATACGGAATCTGCCTTCTGCTTTTTCAACAAGGGGTGGGATTCGCTCTATTGTATAAACCTCTCTTGAGAGTTCAGCAAGGATTACTGCCTGATAACCTGAACCTGTGCCTACCTCCAAGACCTTCTCATCACCTTTTAGCTCAAGTAACTCTGTCATAATCGCTACCATATATGGCTGTGAAATTGTCTGTCCACCACAAATCGGAAGTGCCATATCATCATAAGCCTTATATTGCATTGACTCATCAACGAATAAATGTCTGGGAACCTTTCTCATTGCCTTTAGAACACGTTCATCTCTGATGCCTCTCGGGATAAGCTGTGTATTTACCATAAATTCTCTTAATTCATCAAAGCCCATCAGACCATCCTTTTTACAACCTCTCTTGCTGCTATCACACCTGATGTTGAAGCCTGTATAAGACCCCTGCTAACTCCAGCTCCATCACCTACTGCAAAGAGGTTTTTTATCTCTGTCTCGAGAGATTCAGTCAGTTTTGGATATCTTGAATAAAACTTCACTTCAGCCCCATAAAGCAGGGTGTGGTCTGAATTGACCCCGGGCGTAATTTTATCAAGGGCTTCAAGCATCTCAAGTATGCCAGAAAGATAACGGAATGGCATAACAAAACTCAGATCACCGGGTGTTGCGTCTTTTAGTGTAGGCATTACAAGACCTCTTGCTATACGCTCATGTGTTGAACGTCTCCCTTGCCGGAGATCTCCAAGTCTCTGCAGAATCACACCATTTCCAAGTAGATTTGCAAGACCCGCAATATATCTTCCATACAATATAGGCTCATCAAAAGGTTCTGTAAAGGATGTGCTGACAAGAAGTGCAAAATTTGTATTTTCTGTATTCCTGTTTGAATAGCTGTGACCATTAACAGTCCATATTCCTTTGAGGTATTCTCTAACAACCTCTCCATAAGGGTTCACACAGAATGTCCTGACCCTGTCATGAAACTTTCCTGAATCGAAGATCAATTTTGGCTCATAAGTTATCCTTGTAAGTGGCTCAAATACAGAAGCTAACAATTCTATTCTCAAGCCTATATCAACAGGATTTCTGTAAAGTGTAAGATGTAGTCTCTTTGACTCTCTCTCAAGCCATCTCGAACCCTCTCTCCCTGGTGCAAGAATTACGAATCTTGAATTTTTGCTCACCCCATCTTTAAGTTTTACCCCTACAACCTTTCCTTTTCTTACAATTACCTTCTCAACCTCTGAATCAAAAAGTATCTCTACTCTTTGATAAATGTCCTCTTCAATCCTTCTTAGAAGTTCCTTACACTTATCAGTACCTATGTGCCTTATCCTTGATGGAATAAAACGGAGATTATTTTTGATGGCAAGAGATTCAATCTCCTTAATCTCTTCTGAACTGCCTCCATAGATTGTCTCTGGTGCTCCATATTTTTTATATATATCATCCACATAATTTATCAATGTTTCTAACTCATCAATACTTATATATCTTGAAAGAAAACCTCCTATTTCGGGTGAAAGGTTCAGTTTTCCATCACTGAATGCACCTGCTCCACCCCATCCACTTAGGAGAGCACATTCTGGACATGTCTTACAGGAAATATCTCTTATCCTCATTGGACATATTCTTTTCTCAAGGTCGTTTCCTTTTTCAATAATGAGTATCCTTGTGTCTCTCTTTTTTTGGAGGAGCTCAATTGCGGAGAATATACCGGCAGGTCCTGCACCAACAATTATTACATCATAATCCATTTTGTTATACTATTGCTTAAGTTCATTGCTATCCAATATATTCTGAAATATGGCTGGATGCCGAAGAAACACAATTAGACACCTTATAAAATTAATCCACATCCTTCTTCCCAGAAAGGATATATGAGCGTAAT
>JACAEY010000043.1 GCA_013388605.1 Nitrospirota bacterium
ATACCTCAATTAACCTTGCCCAGTGGTAGGCGAGGGTATTATGAACAGGCTTTTGACCTAAGAAATTATACATCTTTTCATATTCAAACTGCGCAAGAGGAGTTGCCATTCCTTCTGATACATTCAAGCGGGCAAGGGGACCTACTCTATATACTCCGCTCATTTCCCCATCAACAAATCCCTTCCATCCAACCTTTTTTAAGTATAGGGTTTTTATATATGTCCATGGTTCAACCCTTTCCTCAATGTGTTTGAGGTAGTCCTTTGGAGAGAATTTTATAAATTCTTTACCCTCCGGGTCAATAACTTTTATCTTTCCATCATAAAAATTAAGCTTGTTCTCATTATCCACAAGCCCCATATAATATGTCCTGTGTAAGTATATATCACCTGTAAGAAGTTCAAGATAGTCTTTATTCATAAGGAAAATTTCATCAAAAAGATTTAATGTAAATCTTGCAAATTCAACCGCATCCTTTGCAGTAGATTTTATCTGAGACCTATCGTGCTCTGTTAATGGTTTTGAAACGCCACCTGGAAGACAGCATACAGGATATAGGGGGCTTCCGCTTATTAAGCCATTTACTTCTCTTACCCTTTTTCTTATATCAATGACCTTTTTAACAACCTCTCTGCCTAATTTTTCACTCACTCCAAATATATTCCTTTTCTCTTTAGGTGCATTCAGTCCAACAAGAAAATCTGTCCCTCCAAGAAAATAAAAATGGAGGAGATGGTCTTCAAATATGAATGCGTTATGCATGAGCTCCCTCAGTTTTTTAGCTGGTTCTGAAGGCTCTACATTAAAGATATGGTCTACTGCCTTAGCAGATGCTATGTGGTGGGCGGTCGGGCATACACCGCATATCTTCTGTGTAAGTGTAGGCATCTCCTCTACCGCCCTTCCTTCACAGAACTTCTCAAATCCCCTGAACTCTGGCACCTGAAGACATGTCCGTTCCACATTGCCTTTTTCATCAATGAAGATTGATATACTTCCGTGTCCCTCTAACCTCGTAATAGGGTCTATAGTGAGCTTTTTAATCATGTTGTCACTCTTTCTTGTTGCTCTGTGTCATTTATGTCTTATACTCAAACTTTCCATTTAAAATTGATGAAGCCAGGCTATACCTGTAAAACAACCCTGCTGGGTCAGGTATTGAATCAACTATCTTATTAAGTTCCAATTCATTATTGGTATCTATCATAGAAGCAAAAGCAGAAATTAATTTAGCACCTTGATCTTTTACATTATCTGTTGGACCAAAGCACCCACGGCATGGCATATTTGCCTTTATACACCTCTCTTTACAACCACCTCTTGTCGCAGGTCCAAGGCATATGATTCCCTGATTAAGAAAGCATATTTTTGAATCATATTCAATTTCATATAGCCTTTTAAATTCATTTATCTTCAAATCATCGGGTTTTGTCTCTAACCGTGAACATGTGTAACATAACGCCCTTTTGTCACCAAAGACGCTACCCTTTGGAGGAAGATCTTTCTGAAGAATAGACAATATCGCATCTTTTAGAAGCATGGGAGGTGGAGGACAACCAGGGACATAATAATCTACATCTATAACCTGACTAAGGGATTTTACTCTCTCATGGAAGTTTGAATGGCCAGGTAATATTCCCTGTGGATTTTTTACACTCGGGACCTGTTTATATACCCTATTAAATATATCTTTCCTGGAATAGAAATTAGCTAATCCAACAACACCACCAAGATGGGCACAGGTTCCATGAGCAATAACCAATCTGGACTTTTTTCTCAATAACCTTGCAATCTGCTCCTGCTCATCTGTCCATATTGCCCCATTTATAAAAGATGCTATAATCTCTTTATCTTCCAACATCTCAACATCCTTATATTTGAAGTCCAGTGCAACAGGCCAGAACACAATCTCTATCTTTTCAGCGATCTCGAGAATATCTTCTGCCAAGTCAATAATAGACTCTTCGCATCCACCACAACTCGAACACCAGTATAATGCAATCTTAGGCTTTTGCATTTTTTCTATAATTTAGAAAAACCTATACACCCAATTTTCTGACTCTTTCTGCCATCTCTTTAACAATCCTTACAAACTTGTCCTCCTCACTCGCTGAGATCCATTCCAGCCTCAATCTCTCTTTTTCAATACCGAACTCCTGAAGAACCCTTTGTAAAAGAAGATATCTTTTAAGGACATTAATATTTCCTTCTTTATAATGGCATTCCCCAACCTTGCATCCTGAAATCAATACACCTTCTGCGCCATCTCTGAATGCCTCAAGTATAAACTGCGGATCAATCCTTCCACTACACATAATCCGAACAATCCTCAAGTTATAAGGATATTCTTTCTGTGACCTTCCCACAGAATCCGCACACTCATAAGAACACCAGTTACACAGAAATGCTATGATTTTCATTTTTTGATTATTCACATTTCTGTCCAAAATATTCTATATAAGTATGAGACCCGATTTTCGAACCAAAATAAACTACCTCCTATTATGTTTAAACCTACACCTGACTTTAATCACTATTGATAATCTTTGGCTGAGACCTCCGCTTCGACTCCGGTCTCATCGAGGTTACCCGTGATTTTGCTTCTAAAATCGGTTCTCATACCTGTCTTTCTAAGA
>JACAEY010000044.1 GCA_013388605.1 Nitrospirota bacterium
ATGGTCAGAAGGTTTTGGAAGTAATCTTGGCTTCACATCTATCCAGGCTCTGACAGATTTTTCAGCGATCATTTTGGTTGCCCATATATGGTCTATACGCCATCCCATTCCCTTCTTTACAGCATTTTTTATTGTATAATCCCAGAAAGAATACTGTCTGCTCTCTGGGTTATGGAGACGGAAAAGATCGATAAAACCCCAATCTTTAAATTTTTTTAACACTGCGTGTTCATCTGGGTGAAATCCAACATGACCTCTAAGAAGATCAGGATTATATACATCTCTTGACTCAGGTGCTATATTGAAATCCCCTGTCCATATAATAGGCATTTGAGGATTAAACCTTTCTTTAAAAAAATAATAGAGCCTCTGAAGCCAGTCAAGTTTTTCTCTAAATTTTTCAGATAGAGGATGAAACCCCTGAGGGACATATGTATTTATTACATTTATCTTTGTTATCCTGACAAAAATCAATCGATCTGATTCAGAGCCATCTTCAAAACCATAATTTGTATCTTCAAAAGATATTTTGCTTAATATGGCTACTCCATTAAAATTTTTCTCGCCCCTGAAAACTATAGAATATCCCATCTTTTCAAAATCCTTTTTTGGGAAAGCTCTATCAGGCACTTTTGTTTCCTGAAGACAGAAGATATCAGGAGATTCATTCTCTATCCATTCAAGAAGTATATTTAATCTTGCCCGGAGAGAATTAACATTAAAACTTGCAATCTTCATTATGGATAATTTAAGAAATATTTAGAGGGTGAAATAAATAGATGATATTATTTTGTCTCCTCTAAAAAGCTTCCAATCTTTCTCAGTCTCTTATACCTTTCCTCAACAAGCTTTGAGGGCGTTTTTGTTTTTAACTCTTCAAAGGCTTTAAGTATAAAATCCGAAATCTTTCCTGCTGTTCCTTCAGGGTCTCTGTGAGCTCCTCCAAGAGGTTCAGGTATTATGTCATCAATTATATTAAAACTCAGCAGGTCTTGCGCTGTTAATTTAAGTGCATTTGCTGCCCTTGAGAAATCATCTGTTCCAATCTCGCCTGCCTTTTTCCATAGTATCGCTGAACAACCCTCAGGCGAAATCACGGAATAAATAGAATGTTCAAGCATGTAAAGTCTATCAGCAACACCTATTGCAAGGGCACCTCCACTTCCTCCTTCTCCTATAACTATTGTTACAACAGGTACTCTGAGTCTAGACATTTCCATTAGATTTACTGCAATTGCCTCTGCCTGACCCCTCTCTTCTGCACCTACACCTGGATATGCTCCCGGGGTGTCAATAAAAGTTATTACAGGTCTTTTAAACCTCTCGGCAATCTTCATAAGCCTTAAAGCCTTACGGTATCCTTCTGGGTGGGGCTGTCCAAAATTACGGTATATCCTTTCTTTTGTTCCACGTCCTTTTTGATGACCGAGGATTACCACAGGTATATTTTTTATTTTTGCTATCCCTCCGACAATAGAAGGGTCATCAGAAAATCTTCTGTCTCCATGTAATTCAATAAAGTCACTACATGTCATATTTATATAATCAAGTGTGTATGGTCTTTCAGGATGGCGTGCTACCAGTGTTTTTTGCCATGGTGTTAAAGTAGAAAAGATATCTGATCGGAGATCCCTAACTTTTTTCTCGAGCCTTTTTATCTCACTTGAAATATCAATGTCCTTTCCATCCGAGAGACGTTTCAGCTCTTCTATTTTAATCTCAAGCTCTTCTATTGGTTTTTCAAATTCAAGATAATAGCGTATCATGTAAAAATAACAGCTCCTCTACCTGCTATCTCTTCCACTTTATTTATTGTCTCAGTATCAGGTGATATCTTAAGGTCAGTTGAGATCAATGCCACAGCATCTTTCAAAGATATCCTGAGGAATAATGGATATTCACCTTTACACTCAGAGAGTAAGTTTCTAATAACATGAAGCCCAGAAATATCATAGAACGGATGTCTAAAAATTATTTCAACCTTGCTTTTTTTCGGCTCTTCGTCTAATTTTGATATTTCCTTTGAAACTATCTTTATACCTTTCTCTGTCTTATCAACAGTCCCTTTTATAAGTAACAGATTGTCTTTTTGAAGATAAGGCAGACTCACTCTATAAAGCTGGGGAAATACGATCACCTCAATGCTACCATCTGCATCTTCAAGTGTGCAATAGGCCATAATCTCAGCTTTAGACCTTGTCTGTATTTTCTTTATCGTCCTCAAAATACCTCCTATTAAAACTTCTTCTCCATCTGTTATACTTTCAAGCTCTGATGTCTTCGCAGCCTTCATTTTTTCAAGCTGTCTCCTATATTTTGTGAGAGGATGACCTGTAATATAGAAGCCCAGTGCCTCTTTTTCATATTTAAGTAATTTAAATTCATCCCATTCAGTTTCACTATTAAAAGAACCACCTGATATATTTCCAAAGATGCTTTGTTGTCCGATAGCAACAGTCCTGCTGATACCGTTCAGGGTTTTCTCCATTAATTCCATTGCGCCTGCCCTGCTTGTTCCAAGAGAGTCAAATGCACCTGCCTTTATGAGACTTTCAATGACCTTTTTGTTGACCTTTCTCGAATCAACCCTCTGGAGAAAATTGACTAAAGAGACAAACGGACCACCTTCATTTCTTGCTTCAATTATCGCTTCAATTGCAGTAGACCCAACACCCTTCACTGCAGCAAGACCGAATTGTATAGAATTGCCAATTATCTTAAATTCTTGCCCGGACTCGTTAATATCTGGAGGGAGGATAGTTATTCCCATTTCGCGACATTCATTAATAGATTTAACTATCTTGTCAGTATTATCTATATCTGTACTTAAAGTAGCTGCCATGAACTCTACAGGGTAGTGTGCTTTTAGATATGCTGTCTGGTAAGCTATATAAGCATAAGCAGCAGAGTGTGACTTGTTAAAGCCATATTCAGCAAAGAAAGCCATTAAATCGAATATCCTGTTAGCCTTTTTTTCAGATATCCCATTTGCCTTAGCACCTTCTATAAAAGACTCTTTGAGTTTTTCCATCTCCTCTGGTTTCTTCTTCCCCATTGCCTTTCTCAGTATGTCTGCCTGACCCATGGTAAAGTTTGCGAGGGTATTCGCAATCCTCATTACCTGTTCCTGATACAGGATAATCCCATGTGTTTCACTTAGGATCTCCTTAAGCTGTGGGAGATCATATTTAACAGGGATCAAACCTTTCTTCCTTTTAATAAAGTCATCGATCATTCCGCTTCCAATAGGCCCTGGTCTATAAAGAGCTACAATTGCTATAAGGTCTTCGAACCTGCTCGGAGCCATCTTTAAAAGAAGTTCCCTCATTCCTGGACTCTCAAGCTGAAATATACCAGTTGTCTGGCCTGAACTGAGGAGTTCATAAGTTTTTTTATCTTCGAAGGAGATGTCTTTTAGTGAGAATTCTTTACCATTTGCTTTTATGTACTTCTGTGCTTTATCAATAACAGTAAGTGTCTTTAAACCAAGGAAATCAAATTTAAGTAGCCCAATCTTTTCGATCGCATTCATATCAAACTGGGTCGTAATAGTTCCGTCTACAGGATTTTTGTAAAGTGGCATAAATGTTGTTAGAGGCTCTGGTGAGATGACCACACCAGCAGCGTGAGTAGAGGCATGTCTTGAAAGTCCTTCTAACCTCATAGCAATGTCAATAAGCTCTTTTACTTTTAGATCATTCTCATAAAGCGTTCTTAATTGAGGTTCAACCTTAAGGGTATCTTCAATTTTTATATGTGGTGTGTTTGGAACAAGTTTTGCTATTTTATCTACTTCTGCGTATGGAAAATCAAGTGCTCTTCCTACATCTCTTATTGCTGCTCTTGCAGCCATCGTTCCAAATGTAATAATCTGTGCGACATGTTCTTCCCCATACTTTTCTGTAACATAAGATATGATTTCTGACCTCCTATCCTTACAAAAGTCTACATCAATGTCAGGCATACTGACTCTTTCAGGGTTTAAAAAACGCTCAAAAAGGAGATTATATTTCACAGGATCGATATCAGTGATGCCAAGACAATAAGATACCAGACTTCCTGCTGCAGATCCCCTTCCGGGTCCAACAGGAATATCTTTCTTTCGAGCATAGGTGATAAAGTCCCAGACTATAAGAAAATATGAGGAGTACTTTACCTTTTGTATAATATTGAGTTCTTTGCGAAGTCTTTCTATATATATTTCATCCGGTTGAGTACCAAATTTTTGAAAGAGCCCATCAAATGCAAGCTTCTCAAGGAACTCATAAGGTCTCTGCTTGTCTTCGAGTTTATAAATAGGTAGCATATTTAAACCGAGTTTAAACTCAATATTACACCTTTCAGCAATAGCCCTCGTGTTTAGTACCGCCTCTGGAATATCTTTGAAGGCGTTTTTCATCTCCTCAGGTGATTTGAAATAGAAGTTGTCTGAGTTAAAATGGAGGCGGTTTTCATCTTTTACAGTTGTGCCAGTCTGAATGCATAGTAGAATATCATGAGCCTTTGCATCTCCCCTTTTCATGTAATGGCAGTCATTAGTAGCTACTATTTCAATTTTAAGTTCTCTTGCAAGTTCGATAAGTTTTTTATTTACTTCTATCTGCTCATGGAGGCCATTATCCTGTAATTCTATATAAAAATTCTCAGGGCCTAATATCTCTCTATATTCAAGAGCCTTCTCCTTTGCCTTATCAGTCATCCCTCTTTGCAGATAATACGGTATCTCTCCTTTAAGACATGATGAAAGCCCGATTAGACCTTCATTATGCTGTCTGAGAAGTTCTATATCTATCCTCGGTTTGTAATAGAAACCTTCAGTATATGCCTTTGTAACAAGGGTTACCAGATTTTTATATCCCTTGTTATTACAAGCAAGAAGAATAAGATGGAAAGATGCCTCTTCTATGTTTGAGGTATTTTTCCTTTCAAAGCGATTTCCTGGTGCAATATATACTTCACACCCGATAATTGGCTTAATGCCTGACTTGACAGCAAGTCTGTAAAATTCTAAAGCACCAAAGAGGTTTCCATGATCAGTTATTGCAACCGCAGGCATTCTATAAATGCCAGCTTGTTTGATGAGTTCATCTATCCTTATGGCACCATCAAGAAGGCTGTATTCTGTGTGCAGATGTAGGGGTATATAATCAGAATGTGGGTTCATATTGAAATATAAACTCAATGAATGTTTTTTTCAAGTTATGTTTTTGCAACATATTGCTTTATTTTTCAATATTTTTAGAAAATATGGTTAAAGAAATTGTTATTGCGTCTGACAAAATTTGTCATACTATATTATTTATGAATGTATAAATTTTATTTACCATTATAAATCAGTATGTTTTAGATGATTGTATTTGGCATGAAACCTGCTCCCAAAAATATTAAGGATTAAAGCTTGTGGAAATGTTATCTATATTAGGCGAATGTTTAGAATTTAAAGGTCTAACCGGGGAGAGATGTCCATATTTAGATGAAGATTTCTGCAGGATATCTGGAACAGAACAGGAATTTTCATCATGGAAAGAAAAGAATTGTTGTTACAGTAATGAATGGAACAAATGCTCCATCTATATAACCCAGTTTTTCTATGAACCTAATGAGAGTTATTAACAAATATCAACATCCTTAGATTATTTTTATACATTTCCTGAATATTCCAAAATCCTATCTATTTATATAAAACTGTAGAAAGTATGAGGCCCGATTCTCGAACCAAAATAATCTACCTCCTATTATGTTTAAACCTTCACCTGACTTTAATCACTATTGATAATCTTCGGATGAGACCTCTGCTTCGGCTCCGGTCTCATCGAGGTTATCCGCGATTTTGCTTCGAAAATCAAGCCTCATATATGCATTTTTGATAGGCACGAAGTATTAATTTCGAAAGAAGCATCTTTGCTATATTTAAAAAATTTTTGATTCCAAAAATTACTGAAATATAGTAAATTAGACTTATTATCATGGGAATACTTCAATAATGAAGAATAGACTTGTCCCAAACATAATCATTAATTTATTTGTTTTAATCTTTTTTATCTTTTCTTTATTATCCTTTGCGGGGAAAAACAATTGGGTTTCTATAGGAATAATTGGTAACGAACTATGGTTTGTTGATATTGATTCAATCTTATATGAAGCAAACTCCTGCAAGGTATGGGTAAAAATGTTGTCGAGGACATCTGCTAAAAGATTGCCATTAGAAGGTGAGGGATATAGCGAGAGTTTGTTTGATTATAATTGTACGTGGATGGAGTATCGCATTCTTGAAACAAGAGAATATGATTCATCTGGCCGTATTATAAGAAGTGTTTTATC
>JACAEY010000064.1 GCA_013388605.1 Nitrospirota bacterium
ACCTAAAGGTTGCGGCTACACCCTTGTGTAATACGGGTTAAACCTTTCTCTGACTTTAATATCTTTTCAAAACTTTTAGCTGAGACCTCTGCTTCGACCCTGGGGCTCATCGAGGTTACCAGTGATTTTGCTTCTAAAATCGTTCTCATACCTGTCTTTCTGAGAGCACGAAGTATTATTTTTGACAGATGTGATATAAATATTCAATTGAAAGAATAAAATCTTTTAAGATGCGAGGTCTTAAAAGTAAGAAAATCTTTTTTGAGCAGCCCTGAGTTAAAGTTTATCGAACAACCTATTAAAATTCATTATCAATGAGCAAAGTAGCACTGATAAAAGGTGACTCGAGGAAAAAGAATATCTTTGAATCCCTTAGATTATTGGAAAATAAGATAAAAGTAAGATTGAATATAGAGTTAATGTAAAGGCATTTATACCAGCAGTTTTTGACACTAATCAAAAGATAATAAGCTTTGGATGAGTCAGAATCCGGGACTGACACCGAAGAATCCAGAAGAACATAAATTGGCAAGTAATAGAATTTTGGCTCGTTCCTCCTTTTTATGAACCTAAGGCTTTTCTTTTCTTTCTCGACTTCCCAGAGAATGGTGGCACTTCCTCAATCCCAAATATCTTTTTCATAAGTCTCAGATTTTCTTTTGCATCCTCTTCCTGAATCTTCTGAATAGCAAATCCAGCATGAACAATAACATAATCACCCACTTTGACATCCTCGTTTAAAAGAAGCAGGCTTACCTCTCTTTGAGCACCTTCTACATCAATAGTTGCCATATAATCATCAATTTTTACTATTTTTGATGGAACTCCTACACACATCGCTTATCCCTCCTTGATATTTGAAAATATTTTTTTAAGTTCCTCTACTGAAGGTAGTTTACCTGAAGCCACAATCTTACCATCCACAATCACTGCTGGCGTAAAAATAACACCAAGCTTTGCAAATTCTTTAATATCATAAACATGTTCAATATCAGCATTTATTTTTAGCTGTAGACAAGCTTCTCGAACATTTTTTTCAGTTTCAATACATCTTGGACAACCAGGTCCTGCAACCAGTATTTTCATAATATTACCTCTTTATTAATTCTAAAATATTTCAAATTAAATATCTTCATTCAACTATCGCCCCAAATATCATACCTGTAATAGTCGCCATGATAACGACAAGACATACATAAATAACAGTCTTTTGTGTCCCAATGGCACTTCTAATAACTAACATACTTGGTAAACTCAAAGCGGGTCCTGCAAGAAGTAAGGCAAGAGCTGGTCCCTTTCCCATCCCAGAGCCTATCAAACCTTGTAATATCGGCACTTCAGTCAGGGTAGCAAAGTACATAAATGCTCCTACTACAGATGAAAAGAAATTTGCAAATAAAGAGTTCCCACCAACGAGGGATGTTACAAATCCGGAGGGTATTATGCCTTCATGCCCTACTCTACCCAATAAAAAACCAGATACAAGAACACCTCCCAATAAGAGGGGCAATATCTGGGCTGAAAGTTCCCATGTTGCTTTTGTCCATTCTTTTATCTCTTCTTTTTTAAACCATCTAAAGAGCATAAATATTAAACTCAGAAGGAATAAACCTGTAATCCACCATTTAAAATTGTATATTAATGACCATATCCCACTGCTGTTATCAAGTGGTTTACCCCAGTTGGCAAAAACAAGTATCCCAACCATTGAAAAGAAATAAGGTGCTGTTTTATATAAAGGTCGTGCCTCTTCAATTTCTCCATATTCAAAATTATCTGATTTATGCCGATCTTTTTCCTCGCTCAAGAATATAAAATGCATTAGGAGACCTATAACAGCACTGAACAGAATAGCACCTATAGCCCTTGCAAGTCCCAGTTGCCAACCAAGGATTCGTGCTGTGAGTATGATTGCCAGGACATTAATTGCTGGACCAGAGTATAGAAAGGCAATTGCTGGACCAAGACCTGCTCCTCTCTGGTATATTCCAAAAAATAATGGTAGTATTGTGCAGGAGCATACCGCTAAAATTGTTCCCGAAACAGATGCAACACCATAAGAGAGAATTTTATTAGCGTTAGCTCCGAAATATTTTACAACAGAAGCCTTGCTGACAAAGACTGATATTGCGCCTGCAATGAAAAAAGCAGGCACAAGACAGAGTAGAACATGCTCCCGCGCATACCACTTGGTTAATGCAAGTGCTTCAAAGATTGCTTTGTTAAATTTATCACTTTCAATAGGCAAAAAATAACAGACCAAAAATATAGTTAATATCAACAAAAATTTATATATTGTTTTCATTTTTAAGAAAAATGTTTCTTCCGAAAATAGAGTGCTACATTCACTAATCCTGTTAAAACTGGAACCTCTACCAAAGGTCCAATGACAGTAGCGAACATCGGCCGGAATTTATCCCGAATATTGCAACTGCTACTGCAAGGATTTTCTTATTCCTAAATATCTTCACGATTTCCTCAGCCACGTTGTACCTCTTCTACTGCCAAACCATTTTCACAGCATATTTTTTCTTTTTTATTCGCCGTAATATTTGTTTTTGTCTTTTTGTTTTTAAGAAATTTTTCCAGTCTTATCCTATCTTTCTGAATAAGATTTTCTGATATTCTTTCAATAATAGATAAGATAAGAAACCTCCTGAACATATCAGACTCATCAAGGCTATAATTTATCCATTTGCCACGTTTTCTATCCTTAATCAATCCTGCTTCTCTAAGCACATTTAGATGGAAAGATACCTTTGGCTGAATCATGTCAAGGGCGGCTACAATATCACATACACACAATTCTCCGTGTTCAAGAAGTTTCAGTATTCTCATTCTTGTCTCATCTGATAAGGCTTTAAAAATTTTTAAAAGCTCTTCCATTTATAATGTTTTCACTAATTTTTCATTTCTCTGATGATACTTCTTAAAATTTCAACAGAGGGAACATTTGAGAGCCTACCAGACTTATCTCTATACATCCTTCAGGAGAAACCAATAATATCTATAGGCTGAATTTCTTTCCCATTTATAAATATAGAAGGGGATCCCTTTAGACCGAGTTCGTTTGCCTTTTCATCATTGATTATAAATATATTTAGCTTAGCTTCAACATTCTCAAGTCTCAGGGCCTCCTGTAGATTTTTCCTTAAGTCATCTTCTGAACTGCATTTTTTTGATATATAACAATCAACATTCATTTAATATTTACCCTTTATAAATCTTATTAATTTTGTTTTATATATTTTAAAACAATCATGTTTTTAAATTATATTTTTAATTATATCATATAAAATATAAATATATTTTTATATAATACTTCAAATACAGAAAGATAAGGTGTTATCTATTGTCTTCTGAACATTCTACAGGCGGGATGTAATCAATTGGATTTTCTTGCTTATCAATTATTTCTTCAGATCCATCTATGGAATTATTTATGCTCATTTCTTCTTCAATAACTTCTTCAAATTCAGGCACTACAATTCCACGCCTTACCATGATGCTATAAATTAAATCTGCTCGTTTTGTAACAAACCTGCTTTCTCTAAGAGGATTGAATCTTATCGGGTTCGGTAGGACTGCTACAAGCCTCGAGGATTCTACAGGATTTAATTCAGAAGCAGGTTTTCTATAGTAGTGTCTTGCTGCTGCCTCAATACCGAATATTCCTTCACCCCACTCTGCTACATTCAGATAAAGCTCGAGTATTCTCTTTTTGCTCAATACACTTTCCATTTTCCATGTAATAATGGCTTCCCTCAATTTTCTTATGGGATTTTTAGAAGGTGAAAGATAGAGGTTTTTTGCAAGTTGCTGACTTATTGTGCTCCCTCCAAATTTGAATTTCTTTGCTTTTATATCTTTTTCGATTGCCTTCTTTAATGCTTCATAATCAAACCCCTCATGCCTCCAGAATTTGTCGTCTTCACCAATCAAAACTGACTTCACTAAATAAGGTGAGATCCTGGATAAAGGTATCCATACCTGTTTGATATGATATTTCCTGCCTCTTTTCTGCCATTCCTTCTCTCGATATTTCATTAGAGCTGTTTTTTTAGGATTTTCATTTTTAAGTCTTGAGACATCTGGGAACATTACAAGATAGAGTATTATTAAGACTGCACTAATTGAAAAGAAAAATCTAAAAGGAGATTTCAAAAAGATTTTTTTAGCCACTTGCTATGAAACTATCTCTGTGCCGATTCCTTTTTGTGTAAATATCTCGAGGAGGAGACAATGAGGAACTCTCCCATCAATAATATGGGTTTTTGATACACCTCCTTTTATAGCCTCAAGACATGCCTGAACCTTTGGAAGCATTCCTCCCACGATAGTTCCTTGTTTAATTAGTTTTTTTATCTGTTGAAAGGTCAATGTTGAGATTGTATTTCCATTTTTATCTTTAACGCCAGGGACATCTGTTAATAATATGAGTTTTTCTGCCCTTAGTGCGGTGGCTATAAAAGCAGCAACAGAATCTGCATTTATGTTTAAGGTTTCACCTTCATGACTAACACCAATAGGAGATATAATTGGTATAAAACCATCTTTTTCAAGGCTAATAAGTAATTGTGTATCAACACCTGTGACCTCTCCAACAAAACCGAGTTCAATTATCTTCTTCCCATCTTTTCCTGAAGACTCTTTTAATATTTTCTTTTTAGCCTTTATAAGATTGCCATCTTTGCCACTTAATCCAACAGCTTTACCACCATGACTGTTAATCAATGAAACAATCTCCTTGTTTATAAGACCTCCGAGAACCATCTCTACAATATCCATTGTCTCCTTATCTGTAAACCGTTGACCCTGAATAAATTCGGGTTTTTTACCCATTTTTTCCATTATAAAGCTTATTTTTGGTCCACCTCCATGAATAATTATGGGGTGAATTCCTATAAAATTAAGTAGAACTATATCTTGTGCAAAGGCATTCTTCAGATTTTCTTTGGTCTGGGCAGAACCTCCATATTTTATGATAAAAGTCTTACCATAAAAATTTCTGATATATGGTAATGCCTCAATAAGGACATTGGTCTTTTCTAAAACATTTTTCAATAAAAACCCTCCGAGTAAATTTATTTACCTTTTTCATAACAGGGTATACATAAAAGCCTTCCCTGTTTTACTCTTGCTCTTGATTTCATAACTTTCTCCCCGCACTTTGAACATCTTACACTTGGATATATTTTTGCCTCTGCAGGAGGCTCTATCATGCCTCTTTTTATATCAAATAGTTCTTCATCAGTTGCATTAAGTATGGAATCTATTTTTCTTGTCTTTCTTTCATGTACAACCTTTAAGACCTCTTCTGAATGTTCTCCTTTTGAATACCTTTCCCACATCTCTTTCTCTTTTTCTGTCTCCTGCGGAGACTCCCACTTTACTGAAATCCTCAAACTTTCTCCCAAAGGCCTCTTAATAAAAGTATAAACCTGTTTTCCATAGTCTTTGAATAAAAGGTTGCCCTTGCCAAAAGTACAGCCTGTTAAAACCTGCACTGCATCAACTGCACATGAATTGTTCTCCACAATAGCCACAATTTCCTCATCTTTTGCTCTTTCACCAAGTTCCTTTAATGCAAGCATAGCTACTCTATAACCCAAAACAAGACCAGGGCATATGTGCCCATGAAATTTAATAACTTCATCAAGATTTTTCATATGAAATTTTATGTATCATTTTGAATTAAAGACACTAAAAAGTTTATCATAAGTATCCATGATATGCTCGGGAATAACCCTGACCTCCTCAAGAATAGTCATAAAGCTTGTATCACCTGCCCATCTCGGCACCATGTGAAGATGGATATGTGATTCCATCCCTGCACCAGCAATTCTTCCAATGTTTATACCGATATTAAAGCCCTCAGGCATCATGACCTTTTTTAACACGTTAATTGCATATTTTGTAACTTTCATAAAATCAAGCAGTGCTTCATCCGTTAATTCATCCAATGAAGGTGTATGCAAATAAGGTGCTATCATAAGATGTCCGTTGTTATAAGGATAACGGTTCATTACTACAAAGGTATTACTACTTCTAAAAAGAATAAGATTTTCTCTATCTTTAGTTGAATCCTGTTTTGGATATTCACAGAATATGCATCCCTGATCCTTCTCTGATAGAATATAAGCCATTCTCCATGGTGCCCATAGCGTTTTCATAATACCTCTAACCTATATTTATGAATTACCCTTTAATACCTTTAAGTCTCTCCAGTACCTTCTGTGCATCGCTCCATGTAAGCCACTTGTCTTTCGGATTTCTTAGAAGGTAAGCAGGATGAAAAGTGGGCATTAAGTGGATTCCTTTATAATCAAAGAAATTCCCCCGTATCGATGTCATCTTCAATCTATCATTCCCTATCAATGTTTGTGCTGAAATCCTTCCGAGTGAAATAATAACCACAGGTTTTATAATTTCAATCTGCTTTTCAACAAATACCTTGCAAATTTCAATCTCATCCTTTTCAGGGTCCCGATTCATAGGAGGTCTACATTTTACGATATTTGCAATATATACATCCTTTCTCTTATATCCCATCTTTTCAATAAGTCTTGTAAGAAGCCTTCCAGCGTCACCCACAAAGGGTCTTCCCTGTAAATCCTCCTCTCTTCCAGGGGCTTCGCCAATAAACATAAGCCTTGCATCAGGGTTGCCCTCACCAAAAACTATATTTGTCCTCCCCTTTGAAAGTCTACACCTATTACAATCACCTATTTCTTTCCTTAAGTATTTTAATAAAGACCCTTTGTCAAATAATTTATCTGATTGGTCATTGGTTTTCACTAATGACAAACATTTTATTGGCAACATCTCAAAACCAAGTGCCCCATAAAATTCAAGGATACTCTTTATATTCTCAACTATTTTTTCTGTCGCTTTAATTTCCTTTTTCTTAACTATTAACTCATTACTCATAAGCTATTTCTTTGTCTATCTTTCGCCCCATTTTAATTTAGTTCTTAAAATCTGAAAGTAATCCCTATCGCAAGGAATAAGGAGTCGTGTCTTAAATGGTGCCTTTACAACTTCAATGATATCATTTTGCTTAACAGAAAACCCTACTTGACCATCCATTGTTAGATAGACACGTTCTGTTGGAGATCTCAGAATAACCTCTATTGTGGAATCACCCGGTATCACCATTGATCTATTAGTGAGGGTGTGTGGACATATAGGTGTTATTATTATGTTGTCGAGAGTAGGATATAGAATGGGACCTCCTGCAGAAAGTGAATATGCTGTTGAACCAGTAGGGGTTGATATTATCAAGCCGTCTGCCTTAAATGTCGTAACATATGAACGATTTACATACGTTTCAAGGTCTATTATCCTTGCAAGTGCTGCTTTATTTATTACTACATCATTCAGGACAATATATTCAGCAATAATTTCACCAACCCTGCGAACTTTTGTATTAAGCATGAGTCTTTCTTCAATAGGACATTCATCTGAAATAACCCTCTCAAGAGTTTCATATAGTCTGTTTACTTGAACCTCAGTAATGAAACCTAGACCACCCATATTTACACCGAGGACAGGTATACCTTTATCAGCCACAAGCCTGCATGTACTCAGCATTGTCCCATCACCACCCAACACTATGATAACTTCTGAAAGATAAAGTATTTCAGAGCGTCGAAATCCGTCCATATTAAGGACAGATGCCGTTTCTATATCAACAAAGGACTCACAACCTTTCTGCCTTAACCATGGCAACAAATCCTTCAATATCTCTAAAGGTTCAGTAATCCCTGCTTTACAGATTATTCCGATCTTGTTCATTTCTACCTTCTATCAGTATTTCTCTTTTGTCGTTCCCAAGAGATTTCAAATATACCTTTATGGTTTCTTCAGGTAACTTTTTCCCTGCTTTTTCAGCCCACTCTATTACAGCGATACCTTCACCAATCTGTTCCCAGAAACCAAGCATATCAAGCTCTATATCTCTCTCAATTCTATACAAATCTATATGGGAAAATACAGGAACTGTATTATACTGTGAAATTATTGTAAAACTTGCACTCATGATATCTCTCTCTTCAATCCCTAATGCCTTACCAATTCCTTTTACAAATATTGTCTTCCCACTCCCAAGCTCACCGTAAAGTGCAACCACATCTCCTGATTTCAAAAGTTTGCCCAATCTGAAAGCGATTTCTATAGTCTCTTCAGGGCTGCTTGTTATAAATTTTTTCACCTTTAAATAATACTTGACTCACCATCCTCCAACCTTTCCTTATCCTTCTCTTTATCTAAAGTGTATCTATGTAGAGTTAAAGTCTTTGCATCTTTACTGGAGAGAGTTATTAGGGGGGTTATCTTGGAATTAAAATATCCCAATAAAACCTCCCTGTTTTCCTTTATGATCTTTATTATATCTAAAAGAATAAAATTCCCTCGGATTGCAATAAGTACATTCGTTTGAAATCCAGATATTTTCTATCGGAATACCCATAGATATTGCCTGATACATATTGGCGGTAGGCAGATCAACAAAGTATCCTCCATCCCTTTGAAAATAATATTTACCTTCACCCGTTGCTTTAAAAATTACATCTTTAACTTCACGACTTACATAATAGCAGCTCCATCTTATACTCGGACCTAATGCAATCTTTATACTTGCAGGGTCTGAATGAAAATACTGGAGCATAAACTGAATAGTCTTTTTCAATATACAGGAGGCAGTACTTCTCCATCCTGCATGCACTGCTCCTATTATATTTTTTTTAATATCTGAAATAAGAATAGGGACACAGTCTGCTACTTGAATCCCTACAAATATCCCTTTATCTGTAGTTAATACTGCATCAGCAATCTTAGGAGTTAAATCTCCTGAGACCAATTGTATTATATCAGTATGTTTTTGTATCGGAAGATATACCCTTTCTCTATTTATAGAATATATGTAGCAGATTTTATCAATATTTACACCAATGTCTTTTTTGGTAAAAAATGCCTTAATAGAGTTATTAAATATTTCTGGAATTATTAATTTATGCATGACTTAGAGACTTAAAAGCAAAAGGGATCCTATCTATAATATCTGTCGCAATAAGTGAATGTTGTCCTTTTTCAGATGCTACAATGTCTCCTGCAAGTCCATGCATATAAACTCCAAGAATACAGGCATGAACGGGTAATAATCCCTGACTTAAAAATCCTGATATCATACCTGTGAGAACATCCCCTGTTCCTGCTGATGCCATTCCCGGGTTACCTGTTGAATTAACGTATGCCTTACCATTAGGGTCTGCAATAATAGTTGGAACACCTTTAAGCACAAGATAAACCCCGGTTTCTTTAGAAAAAGATATTGCGGTATTAATCCTATCCTTTTCTATATCCTGGATACCTAAAGATTTTCTATCCTTGTCCTGACCTTGAAGTAGCCTCGCCATCTCCCCGGGATGAGGAGTAAGAATAACAGGAGACCTTGATTTCAAAAGGATATTTCCACCATCTTTAAGTGAATTTATTCCATCAGCATCTATTACCATTGGGATAGTAGAAGTTTTAATTAAAGTCTCAACAATCCTCTTGGTATCAGAACTGACACCAATCCCGGGTCCGATTGCAAGAATTGTTGCTCTATCACTCAGGAAATTAAGTATCACCTTTAATGCTTTTTGTGAAAGTGTTCCATCTCCTTTATCTGGAAGAATAAGGGTCATCTCTTCAGTAACACATGACTGGAATATCTCAGAAAGGGATTCAGGTACCCCTAGTGTAACAAGCCCTGCACCTGACCTTAGACACGCCTTTGCTACCATAAGGGCTGCGCCCGTTTTACCTCTTGAGCCTGCAAGTATGAGTACATGTCCATAATTACCTTTATGTGAGTATCTTGGGCGGAGTGGGATCAATGGAGATATATCATCTTTCATAAGTAACTCAACATTTAGCATCTCTGATCTTAGTAGTTCTTTAGGAAAACCTATGTCTTCAATCAAAAGCTTCCCTGAATATCTTGCACCAGGATATAAGAGATGCCCTCTTTTCGGGAGACCAAATGTAACAGTATAATCTGCTTCAACAGCCTCTCCCATTATCTGTCCTGTATCTGATGAAATACCTGAAGGTATATCAACTGAAACAATCTGTGCATTAGATTTATTAAGAAGTTTTATAACCTCAGCCAGTAGTCCTGTAACATTCATACTGAGACCTGTACCAAGAAGCGCATCGACAATCAAAGTATCATGAGTTAAAAATGCTGAGTGAAGAGTAAAAAATTCATTTATAAGGGAAATTTTAAGCCCGAGTTTAGATATAATTCTATACTGCGAAAGTGCATCTCCTTTCAATTTTTCCGGCATGTTTGTTAGAAAAACTCTGATATCCCACCCCTCATTATATAAATTTCTCGCAATAACCAGCCCATCACCACCATTGTTACCGCTTCCTGCAAATACAATTACTTTTCTTGGACTGAATATCTCCTTAATTCTGGAAGTGACTGCAAGTCCTGCTCTCTCCATAAGTACACTGCTGGGGATACCATATTCTTCTATGGTTTTACTATCAATAGTTCGCATTTCCTTTGCAGTGACTACCTTCATATCATTTCTCCTATTTCACCCTGCTCCAATACTACACATGCGATACCATAATCATACTCATGACTTAGACTCAGATGCACTTTTTCTATCTTGTGCATCTGAAAAAATTCATTAAATTTCCCTCTTAACCTTAGAATAGGTTTCCCACCATCCACATTAACAACCTCTATATCTTTCAATGAGATTGAATTTATTGAACCTACAGCCTTTATTAAGGCTTCCTTAGCAGCAAAGCGGACTGCAAGAGATAGAAAGGGGTTCCTTTTTTCGTAACAATAAGAGATTTCCATTTCTGTGAATACTCTTTCAAGAAACCTATTGCCCCACTTCTCAACTGCTCTTTTCATTCTCTCAATATTTACAATATCAATGCCTATTCCATAAATCATACTGAGATATTTATTTTTAAATCATAATCTTTTTATGGTTTCAAGGCAAGTAAAATCAGTATTTCCATAATCGAGATTGATTTCCACTGCGAAGGTCTCGCAATGAATCTTTATATAAGAAGATTTAGCTTATATTATTCATAAAATTATTGGCTATGCCAAATATCCATAAATTTATGAACTAAATGGGTTAAAAGTATTTATATACTATTTCAAGATTTATAAAATTTATATGTTAAACTACTTATAAATTAATGTTTCAACTATATGAGGAGGTAAATATGGGAATCATGCCTGAAGGTGAACAGTTAAGGAAAGCTGTTAGATGGATATCAGAGGAACGTCAGGAAAGAAAAGATGTAAACCTTTCAAAATTGATAAATGAAGCCTGTATCAAATTTGACCTCTCACCAACTGATGCTGAGTTCCTCCTAAGGTTTTTTTCCGAAAAAAAACAAGAATAGGTACAGCAGTACCTATGCAGAAACCAGTTGTTGCAATAATAGGTAGACCAAATGTTGGTAAATCCACTCTCTTCAATAGAATGACAGGAGCTCAAGTTGCTATAGTTGAAGACATTCCGGGTGTTACAAGGGACAGAAATTTCCGTAATGCTGAGTGGGAAGGGAAAAGATTTTTAGTAATAGATACAGGGGGTTTTTACCAAGAACCCACAGAGGACATATTTGTACAAATTAAAGAGCAAGCTATCTTTGCAATAGAAGAGGCTGATTTTATCATACATCTTCTCGATGGCAAAACAGGGCTGATCCCTTCAGATATTGAAATCGCAAGATTTCTTAGAACCTCGGGTAAAAAAATATTATGGGTTGTTAATAAGATTGATGGTCCAATGCGATTAGAGAGAGTTCATGACTTCTATACAATAGGTGCAGAAGAACTATTTCCTATCTCTGCAGCGACAGGATATGGATATGATGATTTAATGGACAGATTATCATCTCTTCTTCCTCAGTATATTGAGGAGGATATCGAATATCCCAAAATTGCTATAGTTGGCAGACCTAATGTGGGCAAATCTACATTAGTAAATACTCTACTCGGAAAGAAAAGAATGATCGTTAGTCCAATTGCAGGGACAACAAGAGATTCAATTGATAGTATATGTACTTACTTTAGAAAAAAATATTTATTGATTGATACTGCTGGACTCAGAAAAAAAAGCAGGGTCAGTTATTCAATAGAAAAATTCTCTATAGTAAAGGCAATAAAAAGCATTGAAAGGTGCGATATAGCCGTTATTGTTACAGATGCGAGAGAAGGCATTGTAGAGCAAGATCAAAAGATAGCAGGAATCGTTAACAGTTATGGGAAAGGTGCACTAATTTTACTTAATAAATGGGATCTTATTGAAAAAACAGAAGATAACCTTAGAAAATTACATACAGAATTTGAAAAAAAGTTGTGGTTTATGCGGTATGCACCGTTATTAGTTGTTTCTGCAATAGAAAAAAAATATGTCACTAAAGTTTTCATGATAATAGATGAAATTATAAAAGAAAGGAAAAAAAGGATACCAACAGCAGAATTGAATAAATTTTTCAGTGATTCTTTATTCAGAATATCCCTACCAGTGTATAAAGGCAAACCAGTAAAACTATACTATATAACACAGGTGAAGATAGAGCCACCTGTATTTATACTCTTTACCAATTATCCATCAGCATTTACAGAACCCTATATTAGGCACATAGAAAAATGTCTAAGGGATAAATTTTCATTCAAAGGAACTCCTATTAGAATTTACGCCAGAGAAAGAAAAAGAGAAAATATTAATTAAAGTGAAGGAGTAAATGGATGAAATTCTTTAAAATCACTGCAAAGAGTCTTATAGATTTCTTCAAGGATGGTGGAGTTATACTTGCTGGCTCAATCTCCTACTTCACCATGATGGCATTAGTTCCATTCTGCTTATTTCTTGTAACTATATTCGGATATCTTCTTGGACATTACCAAAGTTTCTATCAGTTTCTGTATAGCAAACTTATAGACTTTTTTCCTGTCATAACCTCAGGTATCACAAACGAGCTTAGGAAGCTTATAGTTTTTAAAGGGATTGGAACATTAAGTATTTTTCTATACGGAATTATATCATATCAGGTATTCTCTTCTCTTGAAAATGCACTTAATATAATTTTTAAAATCAAAAAAGGTAGACATTTCCTATGGTCTATTATCATGTCTGTTATAATGATTACATTAATCATAGTCATTATTCTTGTCTCCTTTTTAGCTACTTCTTTCATCCCTCTTTTGAAAACTTTAAAACCTATATTCCCTCAATTAAAGATAGGTCTGATAAAAGGAATTATTATAGGATATGTCATTCCCTTTTTTGTCATTCTTTTTACAATTACAGCATTATATATTTTTCTTCCAAAGACAAAGGTGAAATTCTCCCATGCTTTTAAAGGCGCTATTTTAACCACAATATTTCTTGAAATTGCAAAACATCTTTTTACATATTATGTCGGCACTATTGCAAAATTAGGGACAATATATGGGTCTCTTACTGCATTTATAGTTTTTTTATTGTGGGTATTTTATTCTTCATGTATTTTTTTAATAGGAGCAGAAGTAGTACATAATCAGGGTAGTTATAAAAAAAGAAAGTAATTTTGCATGGTAAAATAAATTTTATAGACATGATAGACTTAATAGGAAAGAATGTTGAGATATATACAGTAGATATAATCTACACAGGAAAACTCGTTGAAATAGGAGAAGAAGAGGTTTACATTGAATCAACAAATGGAGGTATTGTTATCCCTACGGAAAAAATTGCTGGTATTAGAGAAAAAAAGGATTAATCCAGCGCCCCCAATAAAAACTGGATTAGTACTACTGCCGAGATAGCAGCGGTCTCCGCCCGTAAAATCCTCTTTCCTAATGAAGAAACAATAAACCCTTTTGCCTCAGCCAAAGAAACTTCTTCTTTAGTAAAACCTCCTTCAGGACCTATAAGAATATAAATAGGTAAAACAGAAAATCTGGCAATTTGGGAAGAAGAAATTTTATGGAAAGCATCTTTTACAGACAATTCACCTTCCTCCCAGAAAATCAGACCGATTATCTCTCCAAACCTAAGTTGACATACTTTCCCAAGGAATTGAACATAATCTACTGGTTCATGGATAAAAGGAATCATCGTTCTGCCACATTGTCTTGATGCCTCTTCAGCAATCTTTCTCCAGCGTCCAACCTTTCTTGTTTCTCTTGACTGACATCTTTCAGTGATAACAGGCATTATTTCTTTAACACCTAATTCTGTAGCCTTCTGGATAACCATATCCATTTTTTGACCCTTAAGGAGACCCAGAACAAGGATGAGGTTTATTGGTGATTCAATATCACAGGGAACTTTTCCTATAACGTCTGCAATGACTTCTTTTCTGTCAGCCTTTAGTATTTCTGTTCTGAGGCTGTTTCCTTCCCCATCAAAAACAATGAGTTCGTCTCCCTTTTTGCATCTAAGGACTGATACAAGATATTTTGCATTATCACCAGCGATTGATATTTGATTTTCTTTTACTGAAATATTAGGGATGTAGATTCGTGGCATCTGTTTCACTTTTAACTTTATGTAAGTATTGGGTCATATCTATATA
The DNA here is from genome assembly GCA_013388605.1 of Nitrospirota bacterium. Taxonomy (GTDB): domain Bacteria; phylum Nitrospirota; class Thermodesulfovibrionia; order Thermodesulfovibrionales; family SM23-35; genus JACAEY01. The sequence continues at coordinate 14,596 of JACAEY010000064.1, forward strand.
TAAGGATTATTTTGATAATAAATGCTTACTTTAAGCCTTTTTTAATTTTTCCCAACTTTTGTCTTATATTTGTGAATTTACATATTATATTTAACTCCAGAATAAGATAAAAGATATGACCTGGAATAGAAGATGTGAAAAGTTTTTTATTTTTCAGCTCTTGAGAAGAGTTCCTTTATTCTTTCCTTGAAGGATTTTGCTACCTCATCTCCGTTAGCTCTGACAAATTCTTCAAGAAGTTCTTTCTGGCGTTGTGTCAATTTTTTGGGAACATCGATATAAACTCTGACAATCTGGTCACCCCTTGAATGACCACCGACTTTCGTCAATCCTTTGCCTTTTATATGGAATATTCTTCCTGAAGGAGTCCCAGGAGGTATCTTTATTTTTGAGGTGCCATCAAGGGTAGGAACATCTATTTCTGCTCCAAGGGCAGCCTGTGGAAAAGAAATTGGTACTTCGCAGAAGATTTCTGTTCCCTCTCTTTTAAAGAAAGGATGTTCATCAACATCTATTACTACATAAAGGTCTCCTGGGGGACCTCCATAAAGACCTGGTTCTCCTTCACCTGATATTCTCAATCTCGAGCCCGTGTCAACACCTGGGGGTATTTTTACATTAATGTTTCTAAATTTCTTAACCCTGCCCTCTCCTTTACATGTTTTACATGGGTCTGTAATGACCTTTCCTGTTCCATGACATTTACCACATGTCTTAGATATACTAAAAAAACCCTGTTGTAATCTGATCTGTCCAGTTCCTCTGCAGGAAGGACATATTATAGGTCCTTTTCCGGGTATAGATCCAGTCCCCTTACAATCATAACAATTCTCCCATCTCGGAATTTCAATAAACCTATCAGTCCCAAAGGCAGCTTCCATGAGTGAAATTTTAAGATCATATCTGAAGTCATTTCCTTTAGCTGCCCTTGGCCTTCTGTGTCCAGTGAAGGTTCCGAAAAAATCTCCGAATATATCTTCAAATATATCCCCAAAACCTGTATCAAATGGATGAAAACCTGCACCAACACCTTCAGCTACGCCAAAACGATCATAATTGGCTCTTTTTTCTGGGTCACTAAGACATGAATATGCCTCATTTATTTCTTTGAACTTTTCTTCTGCCTGTTTGTCCCCAGGATTTCTATCAGGATGGTATTTCAGGGCAAGCTGTCTGAACGCCTTCTTAATCTCAGCCTCAGATGCGTCTTTTGGTACGCCCAGTATTTCATAATAGTCCTTCATTTCTCCTTCTTATCAACGTCTTCAAATTCAGCCTCAACAACCTCCTCTTCAGGACCTTTTGTCTCTCCAGTCGTTCCAGCACCTGCTTGTGCCCCTGCTCCTGTTTGCGCACCAGCAGCCTTGTAAATGTGTTCTGCTAATTTGTGGGATTTGCTTGTAAGATTTTCTATTGTAGATTTTATTTCAGAGACTTCGTTGCTTGTATCTTTTGCTTTCTTACATCTTTCAATGGCATCTTGAATATCTCTTTTCTCAGACTCAGTTAACTTATCACCATATTCCCTAAGTGATTTTTCTACAGTGTAGATTAGATTATCAGCCTCATTTCTTGCCTCTGCAAGCTGTTTCTTCTTTCTATCCTCTTCTGCATGTGCCTCAGCATCACGCATCATCCTTTTTATTTCTTCCTCACTTAAACCACTTGAAGCAGTAATCCTTATTGATTGTTCCTTGGCTGTTCCAAGATCCTTTGCAGATACATGAAGTATACCGTTAGCATCAATATCAAACGTTACCTCTATTTGTGGAACTCCCCTTGGAGCAGGTGGAATTCCTATAAGCTCAAAATTACCGAGCAGTTTGTTATCAGCAGCCATCTCTCTTTCTCCTTGATATACCTTAATAGAAACAGCTGGCTGATTATCTGTAGCAGTAGAAAATATCTGACTCTTCTTAGTCGGTATAGTTGTGTTTCTTTCAATTATTTTCGTGAATATTCCACCAAGAGTCTCAATACCTAAAGACAGTGGAGTAACATCGAGCAAGAGCACTTCCTTAACTTCTCCTCTAAGAACAGCAGCCTGTATCGCAGCTCCCACAGCAACAACTTCATCAGGGTTTACTGTCTTATTTGGTTCTTTACCAAAAAAACCTTGAACTACCTGCTGAACCTTTGGGGTCCTTGTCTGACCACCAACAAGAAGAACCTCATCTATATTAGCAGGTGACAAATTTGAATCGGAGATGGCATTTTTACAAGGTCCAACCGTCTCATTAATAAGATCACCAACAAGTTGTTCAAACTTTGCCCTTGAAAGTTTCATGAGAAGATGTTTTGGGCCAGAGGCGTCAGCTGTTATAAATGGAAGATTTATTTCAGTTTCCATAGCAGTTGAAAGCTCTATTTTTGAACGTTCAGCAGCCTCCTTCAATCTTTGTAAAGCCATTCTATCCTTTTTTAGATCTATACCTTGGTCCTTTTTGAACTCTTCCACCAGCCAGTCCATTATTCTGAGATCAAAATCATCTCCGCCAAGATATGTATTACCATTCGTTGACCTAACCTCTATAACACCTTCTCCTATCTCAAGAATAGATATGTCAAAGGTTCCGCCTCCGAGGTCATATACTGCAATCTTTTCTTCTTTCTTTTTATCCATTCCATATGCAAGTGAAGCAGCTGTTGGTTCATTTATGATTCTAAGAACATTTAAGCCAGCAATTCTCCCAGCATCTTTTGTAGCTTGTCTCTGGCTGTCATCAAAATAAGCAGGAACAGTTATGACAGCATCTGTAATAGACTCTCCTAAATAATCCTCAGCTGCTTGTTTAAGTTTCTGAAGAATCATAGCAGAGATTTCAGGTGGGGAGTACCTCTTTCCTCTTATCTCAACATGAGCATCGCCATTTGGTGCTTCAACTATTTTATATGGTAACCTTTTCCTCGCATGTTCTACCTCTGGAGAATTATATTTCCTTCCCATCAATCTCTTTATAGAAAATACTGTATTTTCCGGGTTTGTTATAGCCTGGCGCTTTGCAATTTGACCGACGAGTCTTTCACCTTTTTCAGTAAAAGCGACTACAGACGGTGTTGTTCTGCTTCCTTCCTGGTTAGGGATTACTATAGGTTCACCTCCCTGTACAACTGCTACCACAGAGTTTGTTGTTCCAAGGTCAATACCAACTGCTTTTCCCATTTTATGATCCCTCCTCTATAACTTTGACTTCTTCTCTTTTAATTTCTGGTTTTTTTGATACTGAGACAAGAGATGGACGAAGAACCTTTTCTTTGAAGATGTAACCCCTTCTAAACTCTTCAACAACCATATTTTCAGCCATATCTTCGCATTCAACAACACTCATCGCCTCATGTAAAGATGGGTCAAAAGGTTTGTTCAATGCATCTATGTGTATGAGTCCGAACTTTTCGAGTATTCTCTGAAATTCTCTTAAGGTGTTTTCAACTCCTTTTACAAGCCCTAAAGATATGTTATTATCTGAATGTTTCAAAGCCATTTCCAGATTATCCATGACAGTCAAAAGCTGAGATATAAGCTGTTCATTAGCATATTTTATCAATTCATCCTTATCTTTATTTGCCCTTTTTTTATAATTCTCGAATTCTGCATACAATCGCAAATATTTATCATTTATTTCCTGGAGTTGGGCAGCAAGACATTCTTTTTCCTCTGCGGAAGTTTCCTCAACAACTTCCGCTTCCTTTAAAATATCTTCTTCATTTTTAGAATTATTAATAGACTCGGGTTCCATTTTCTTCATCTTTCAGTAAGGATCTCTGAAATAAAACGTGCAGCAGTATGTACTATAGAAATCGCTTTTGGATAGTTCATTCTTGTTGGACCTACTATACCAACTGTACCGACTGTTCTATTCTCATCCTTACATGCAGAGACTATAACACTGAAGTCTTTCATCTCCTCAATAGAATTTTCTGAACCTATTATTATCTGGACACCGTCAAGCTCTGAAAGTTTATCAAGCAGTTTAATTATAGTGTGTTTGTCTTCTATTGCTCTTGACAGTTCTTTTATCTTCTGGAGATCTGCAAAATCGGGCAATTCGAGAACACCAGACAACCCAGAGATAAAGAGTTCACATTGTAAAGAAAAAAATGCCTCCTCGCATATTTTCATTGCCTTTGTAATAAGTTTGTCCCACATCATTTTTTCTTTAGCCATTTCATTGAGGATTTTTCTCCGTATCTCATAAATGGTATACCCTGCAAATTCTGAATTTATATAACCAGCAATCCTGTTAAGGTCTTTTTGAGACAGTTCTAAGTCGAGTGATACTAATTTATTTTTTATTAATCCCTTCTCTGTGAATAACGTTATCACAACAGCATCATGACCATATTGAAAGAGTTTAACTTTTTTAATAGTAAAAATATCAGGTTTTGGAGACATTGCTACCCCAAGATAGTGTGAAAGCGTAGAGATAGTTTTTGTTGTTTCACTGAAAAGCATATCAATATTATCCTTGAGATCTTCAAGTCTATTATAGAGGTCTTGAATAAGTTCTCTGTCTATATAACCACTCTCAGATATAAGAATATCTACATAAAATCTATAACCCATGTCTGTTGGTATCCTTCCTGCTGAACTATGAGGTTGTTTAAGAAAACCCATTTCTTCAAGGTCTGCCATTATATTTCTTATTGTAGCAGGAGAAATTCCTAATGAGTATTTTCTGGCAACAGTCCTCGATCCCACAGGGTCAGGAAAATTTATATAATCCTGTACAACTGCACACAGGATTTTTCTACTTCTTTCATTGAGCATTTTTGATACATTAACCATCTTAGCACTCTCTATGGTCAAGTGCTAATAATTTAACAATTCATAAATTCTTCTGTCAAGGGCTTTATGATATACAACAAAAATGTTATTTACATTTAAAAAGGAAAGAATTTGGGAAGTTTAATTCCTTTCTTTCCTTTAAACATTTTCAGCATCCTCTTTATATCTACATACTGCTTTATGACCCTGTTCACATCCGCGACGGTTGTACCACTCCCCATAGCAATTCTTCTTCTCCGGCTACCGTCTATTATAGTGTGATTCTTTCTCTCTTTTTTTGTCATAGAATTAATTATTGCTTCCACTTTTACTAATTCTTTTTCATCTACTTCGATATTTTTAATTTTATTAAAACCAGGGATCATATTAAGGATGTTTTCTAAGGGTCCCATATTCCTTAACTTTTTAAGCTGTTCTTTCAAATCTTCAAATGTAAAAGATTCATCGATTATTTTTTTCTGGAGTTTTTCAGCCTCTTTTTCGTCAAAAGACCTCTGTGCCTTTTCTATAAAACTCAATACATCACCCATACCAAGTATTCTTGAGGCAATTCTTTCTGGATAGAAAGGCTCAAGCATGTTTAACTTCTCACCTATTCCAATAAATTTTATAGGTTTTCCTGTCACTGCCCTAATAGAAAGAGCTGCACCTCCTCTTGCGTCGCCATCCATCTTTGTCAGAATTATCCCGTCAATACCAACCCTTTCATCAAAGTTTTTTGCAATATTTACTGCGTCCTGGCCAGTCATTGCGTCGGCAACAAGAATAACTTCTTTCGGAGAAACCTTTTCTTTTATATTTTTGAGTTCATTCATTAAGGAGTCATCAATATGGAGCCTGCCTGCAGTGTCAAGAATCACAATATCCCGTGCATCAACTCTGGATTTTCTTATTGATTCCTCACATAAAACAACGGGATTCTTAACATCTTTTGAAAAAAATACAGGAACATCAATCTGTGAACCGAGGGTCACAAGCTGGTCTATTGCGGCAGGCCTTTGTAAGTCTGCTGCTACAAGCATAGGCCTCCTGCCCTCTTTTTTGAAATTTCTTGCCAGTTTGGCTGCTGTTGTAGTCTTTCCTGAACCATGAAGACCAACCATCATTATCACAGTCGGTGGATTAGGAGATAACTGGATCTTACTATTAGTCTTTCCTAATAGTTCACACAGCTCATCGTTTACAATTTTAATAACCTGTTGTCCTGGGGTAAGGCTCTCCAGAACTTCCTTACCAACAGATTTTTCTTTAATCCTTTGAATAAAATCCTTTACAACCTTGAAATTTACATCAGCCTCTAAAAGGGCAAGTCTTATCTCTTTTAGGGCTATTTCAACATCTTCTTCTTTTAATAACCCTTTTCCTTTAAGTCTTTTAAATATCGACTCTAACTTATTTGTAAGTGTTTCAAACATCTCTCTTTATATTTTCAAACAGATCTATTAATAATATTAATAAATAAGAGGCAAGGATACTAAGATTACAAGTAAAATCGTAATAACAGTAAATATAATCCTTTCTTTAACTTTTTAATAATTTTCAAGTTTGATTTTATCAAAGTTTTTGAAGACTTACTATTTATTAAGAAGGGAATCTATCTTTGTCTTAAGCTGTTGTTTTGGAACAGCACCCACTATTGCATCGATTTTATTACCATCTTTGAAGAACATTAAAGTAGGTATTCCCATAATGTTATATCTACTTGCAATGTCAGGATTTTCATCTGTGTTGAGTTTAAAAAATTTCATTTTTCCAGCATACTCTTTTGATAGTTCTTCAACTGTTGGTGATACTATTCTACAAGGTGCACACCATGCAGCCCAAAAATCAACCATGATAAGCCCTTGTGAGTTGATCACCTCGCTTTCCCATTTAGATGAAGTCACCTCAACAACACCTTCTGCCATGAAAACCTCCTCTCCCCTTCACAACCAACCAGGGTTTATTTCTTTATTTATTATATTATATTATTAGAAATTATATTTTCAGTAAAAGACTTTTGTCAACACAATGAGTAATTCCTAATTTGCAGATAGAAAGGGCTATTGCATCGCATCTCTGCCTTTAGTATAAGGATATTCCTATTTATTACTGACAAGCAGGAAATTTAAAAGATATTAGCAAAAGTAATTAAACAGTAATTATCTCTCTATCTTTTAACATTTTAAGATTTCTTAGCTTAAGTAATTTTAACTCTCTTTTAATTAATTTAGAATATTGAGGCTTGGGATGTGTAATATATATTTTTTGAGGCAACTTGCAAATCTTTTTTAGCTCATCCTTCATCAATTTAGCGGTGAGATGACCAGTATTTATCGCAATTTCCCTCATACTATTAGGAAAGGAAACCTCGATAATAAGGCAATGTATTTGAATGTCTCCAATACTCTTCCATGTAAGATCAGTAGGACCTGTGTCACCTGAATAAAAAAACCTCCTCTCTCTTTTATCCTCAACCAGATATCCAACAGCAGGCACTGTATGATTTACCTTAATAGGAGTAACAGAATAACTATTAAGTCTTAATGTCTTACCATGTTTTACAGGCAAAAAATTTAAAATTGAGTTCTCAGGGTCAGGGATAATAGTAAAATCAGGCCAGATATCGCTATTAAATAGATTCTTTTTGATAGTCCTGAGAACTGGAGGGATACTTATTATACCTACTCTATGCATCTTGTTCTTAACAATGATGTTGTCTGCAAAGAAAGGGATACCTTTTATATGGTCAAGATGTGCATGGGTAATGAAGATATTCTTAATCTTAAGTTGTGATTTTTCATCAAGGACGTTTGTAAGACTACCCGCATCAAATAGTATTTCTTCATCAAGAAGAAATCCGGGATGTGAATATCCCGGGAACTCAGCCCCTGAACATCCAAGAACCTTTATTCTCATTTAGCATCCTAAATAAAAATTTATTAAAAAGTTCGTGCAGAAGAAATTATACCAATATGAGTATAAATATAAAAGATAATTCTCCTTTGTGCTGAAATAATGGATCAATTCATTGACAGTACTGATGTTTTCTGTTATTTTCTTTATAGATGGCAAAATACCTTCTCCCTTTTATTTTGATAGTACTTTCTATCAGCAAAAATGTTAATGCCTTTGACCTAACTGGTTTACAACCCATTGCTCCTTACGGAGTATTCTCTACTTTTAGTGCTGATAGCCTACCTAAGGGAAAGGCGGCTTTTTCTACTGATTCAGATATATTATTGGACCCAGACTACTACAGATTTTTATTAAAATCTGGATATGGAATTACAGATAAACTTGAAATTAGTATTACCATTCCATATGTCCATAAATGGGCTGATACTATAGATGGGTTTGAGGACTCTGCTATAGGCTTAAAACATAGAATTTTTGACGAAGAGAGATTTGGGTTGTCAGTTGCATATATTCTTAATGCATCTCTGCCTTCCGGACGTGATGAATTCAGTACAGATGGGCGTTTTGGGGGAGGTATTATTTTAACAAAGAGGATCGGACCTGTAAAAGGACATGTAAATTTTTTTTATGAAATACCCGGTAAAGGGTCTTTTGATGAAGAATTAATTTTTGGAGCAGGGTTGGACTTTTCTGCATCACATAGTGTTAAGATTCTGGCAGAACTATATTCCAAGAAAAGTCATTACTCTGAGAAATTCGATTCCTTAGAAGGAAGGTTCGGTTACAGGATAAAAGCCGCTGATATATTATATACAACTATTGGTGCAGGTTTTAATTTTAAAGACAAGAGCCCTGATTACAGGATAATGTTTTCTTTGACATTTTTATACCCTTATGAAAAACGTATAATTAAGAAGATATATGAAGAGGAGTAATCTAATATGTTTGATATAGGGATGCAGGAACTTATAGTAATCTTTATTGTAATCCTCCTTGTTTTTGGTCCAAAGAGGGCGCCTGAACTTGGCAGGGCTGTTGGCAAGGCACTTGCAGAACTGAAAAGATCATTTTATGATGTTAAAAAACAGGTAGAGACAGAATTTAAAGAGTCCACCTCTGATATCCAGGAGGCAAAAAAGTCCTTTGATGATTTAAAAAAGAAATTTGAGTCAGGTGTCAAAGAAACAATAGGCATTAATGCCTTGCAACAACCAGTAACAGAAATAATTGAAGAGACAGATGAAACTGAGGAAGAAGAGTTAGAGGAGAAGGAAGAGGAGGAAGAAGATCATGAATTAGAGGGAAAAGAATTTAAAAAAGAGGGAATAGAACAAGAGAAAAAAATAGAAAAAGATGAAGATATACCGCATGAAGGAGCCAAAAAGGAAGAAGGTTTAGATGGAAAACATTAAAATGCCTCTCACAGAACACCTCTCTGAACTCAGGAAAAGAATTATTATATGTCTTGTATCTTTACTAATAGGTTTTGTAATATCTTTTGCCTATTCCGAAGTACTCTTTAAATTTTTAACTATCCCTCTTAGATATAATATATCATTTAGTTTTACTTCACCCTTTATATCATTATTAGAGAAAAATATAAAAAATAATCCACCTCTAATTTTCCTTTCTCCAACAGAAGCCTTCTGGATGCACATCAAAATCTCAATGATATCTGCCCTCGTGATTTCCCTTCCTATTATTTTTTCACAACTATGGAAGTTCGTATCTCCTGGTCTTTTGCATAAAGAGAAGAGGTACGTAGTTCCTTTTGTTATTATTACGACTTTCTTCTTTTTAATAGGTGCTGCATACTGTTTTTTTTTAGTCCTCCCTTTTGCAATGGGCTTTCTTCTAACTTATAAAACTGAATCAATGACACCTATGCTTTCTGTTGGTAATTATGTCGACTTTTGTCTCAAATTTATACTCGCCTTTGGCGCTATTTTCGAACTTCCTATAGCTATCATTTTTTTCACACGTATGGGTCTTGTAACGCCAAAAACACTTGCAAAACAAAGAAAATATGCAATAATATTGGCATTTATAGTAGCTGCATTTCTTACTCCAACACCTGACGCATTCAACCAGATTTTAATGGCTGTTCCGATAATAATACTTTATGAGCTGGGGGTGCTTGTCTCAAGAATTTTTGCAAAAAGAAAGGAAGTCTCCTGATGCCCACAATAAGAGGAAAAAGTCTAAAAGCAGTTTCATATGATATATCAGAGGGGTATCTTACCGTTAATCCCATTTTCCTGAAATCACTCGACGATGATTCGCTCAAAGCCCTTTATCAGGAGATTATTCAGGTTCAGGCAGAAATAAGAGCAGAAAAATTTCCCCACAGTGACATTCAATTAATCAGGAATAGAAACATGAGGCTTCAAAGACTCCATCAATCTTTAATGGTTATAAAAAACTTTGCGAGGGAAAGAAAGGTAATGCTAATCTAAGATTGACACTCGTAAAATGATGTGGTAGTTTCTAAATATTAAAAAATGGAACAAACTGAAGATACAAATTTTGTAAAAGATATCCTACAGTCTATTACAAAGGCAAGAAAAACTCTCAGGATGTATCCCCCTAATAATCCTATGTATATTAAGACACTTGAAGAAACATATAACAAATTTAAAGAATTTTTTGAATATAAAGAGGATCTCTCTTTCAGAATAGGGCAAGACAGTATCTATTTTGATTCAGAAGAAATATACCATAAGGCTGAAAAAGAAGATAACCTCGCCCTCTTTTTCTTTAAGGACGGATTAAGAGAGCTCACATTCAAGAAAGGGTTATCTCAGGAAGAACTGGAAGGGTTTCTGAAAATTATTACAATGGATTTTGAGAAAGAGGCTGAAGATGAAGATGTTGTCACTCTTCTATGGCAAAGAGATTTTCAGAACATCAATTACATCGTTGATGATACAGTTCTCCTTGATGTAGAAGGGGAAGATTATGAGTTAAAAGCAGTTAATGAAGCCAAACAGGCTGTATCAGATATTGAAGGTCTATTGAAGGCTTACGATGAAGAATTTAAGGAAGAAGATGTTAAAGAGGTCCCTATAATTTCTTTTACTGATAAAGACTTGACGTCTCTGATGAAAGAGCTTGAAGATGATGCAGAAAGTAAGATAGATAAATTGTCCGATATCCTTTTTGAAATACTCTATCGAGCTGAAGAGTTGGGTGGGATTCTTGAGGATATCTTTAGATTTCTTAAAGATACTATAAAATTTTCTATAAGCTATGGTGATTTTAAAGCAGTTATACAATTGATTAACAGGGCAAAGGGTTTTATTGAAGATCCATATTCGACAGATGAGATTAAAAAATATATGAAATTGCTTCTCATATATCCTTCAAGTGACGAGATAATTAATCTTTTTGGTGAGGTTTTGGACAGACCTATCAAAATTGATGATAATGATATCAAAGAATTTATCAAGCTACTTGACAAAAGAGCGATAACACCTCTTATTAATGTTCTTGGTGAATTAAAAACATTCCGCGTTAGAGAGAAGGTTGTAGAGGCCTTAATATATCTTGGGAAACAAGATATTAAAACACTTGCTATGAACATTAATGACCTAAGATGGTATGTTGTTAGGAGCATAATAAGCATTATAAGAAAGATAGGTGATAAAAGAGCTAATGAATATCTCTTAAAGAGCATTAAACACGGAGATATTAGAGTAAGGAAAGAAGTAATTAAGGGGATCAGTGAGCTCGGCGGAGAAGAATCACTACCCCAGCTCAAGGAACGTCTTGATGATGTAGATGCAGGAGTTAGGATAGAGGCTGTAAGAGCAATTGGCAACATCGGTTCAATCAAAGCAAAAAATATTATTCTTGAAAAAATATCTGACAAGAGTTTTAAAGAAAGAGATTTTGAAGAGAAAAAAGAATTTTTTCGGGTTTTATCAAGATGGAATAATGACCCTGAAATCTTTGATTTTCTTACAAAAACATTAAAGAAAGGCTCTTTTCTCTGGTGGTCAAAGAACTATGAAGAGAAAGCATGTGCAGTACTATGCCTCGGTCTTATAGGTAATAAGGAAGCATTACCTCTGCTTTATAAACATAAAGATTCAGGAAACAAACTTCTTGATGAATTAACTCAGACTGCTATTAGAAGGATTGAACGTGGTTCGTGAAGACAAAAAAGAAATTCAAAAAATATCAGCTGAGATAATTAATCAGACATCTATTATTTTAAAGACCGCCCTTATCCATGAATCAACCAATATTGCTCTGAGAAAAGCCATAGAAAAATTAATATCTTTGCTGAATCCATTGATTGAAACAGAAAAAGGCGTCACTTTTGAATTGATTGGGGAGTTCTTCTATGTAAACAATATAAGAGTTCGCTATGCCCTTGAATACCTCCTTAATTTTGATTTCCTTACTAAGGAATTCAGAAAAAGAGGTCTCGGGAGTGTTATCTTCAATAATCCAATAAACCCCGAGGACATTCAAATGTTTATAAAGGCATTCATCACATCAGGACTTTCAGAAGATCCCTATGACAAGATGCTAGAAATGATGGATAATTCTCAGAATATTAAAATAGATAGGTTGAAAAAGATCATAGAGGATAGATTAAAAAAGGTTGGAGAAAGTGATGATATTGATACCAGAAGAATCATTAAAAAAACATATTTCAACGCTGTTTCATTCACAAAAGGGGTAATGAAAAAGATCCGTTCAGGCGAAAGAGCAGATATGAAAAAAGCAAAAAGAATTGTTGAGTCTATGGTTGACCAATTACTCGAAGATGAACATCTTCTACTCAGTCTTACAGCTCTTAAAGACTATGATGAATATACATATCATCATATGGTCAATGTAAGCGTTCTCTCAATGGCTCTCGGCTTAAGGCTGGGTCTAAATAGAATGGCTTTAACAGAATTAGGTCTTGCAGCACTTTTTCATGATATTGGAAAAATACAAATACCTAATGAAGTGTTGAACAAGCCCACAAGTTTCACTGATGATGAATGGAAAATGATTAAAAAACACCCTATATGGGGTGTGAAAGCAATTCTCGGTTTCGGGCGATTTGGAAGTGCAACAATTCGGTCTGTTATCGTCTCTTTTGAACATCATATGAATTGTGACCTTTCAGGCTATCCTCAAGTAAAAAAGTATTCTGGGCTTGACCTTTATTCCAGAATAATAGCACTCGCAGACCAGTATGATGCGATGACCTCATCAAGGGTTTACTCAAGAACTCCAATCCCTCCTGATAAGACCTTGAGTATTATGATGGAACAAGCTGGAACAAAGCTTGATTCCCTGCTTTACAAATTTTTTATTAATATGGTTGGTATCTTTCCAGTAGGCACAATTGTTATGTTAAATACAAGAGAAATTGGACTCGTTTATGAGGGCAATATGGCTTTTGCAGATAGACCTAAGGTTCTGATAGTTATCGATGAGAAAGGAAAAAGTGTTCGCGGCCCAATTGTGAATCTATCTGAAAAAAACGAAAATGGCAAATATATCAGGTCTATTATGAAAACACTTGATCCAGAAAAATATAAAATAAATCTTGCTGAGTATTTCCTATAATATAATCAGAGGAATTTCTTGCTTACTGATTCCTACCCAACTCTCATTATTGACAATACTCTCAGGAGACTCTGTGAAGGTTCGAAAGTCTGCTGCGAGATAGTGATAATGGCAACCGATGCAGTATTAATTCCAGAAGGAGAAGAAATTATAACAGTAGCTTGCACTTCTATAGGTACAGATACAGTTATGGTCATAAAATCAGGAGCCTCAAATAAATTCCTTGAAATAAAAGATTTAAAATTTCTAATAAAAACAATGTGTTATACATTAATTATTAAAGTTAATTATGAGTAATAATATGTAATAAAATATATCTAAATAAAATATAATATTTTTCTCCAAAGAAATTTATATTTGTAAGAAAAAATCTTACAAAACAAATCAAGAAATTCTTACAAAAAAATCAGAATTTTGCTGATACTTGTATTCTTATAAAATTTGTATAATTATTAAAATTAAAAAGAAGGAGGATAAAACATGAAAGGATATGTAATTGATATTGAAAAGGCAACAAAAGAAAATAAAAATTTTCGTAAAGTTCTTTATACTGCAAAAAATAGCCAATTAGTTGTAATGTCTTTAAAACCCGGAGAAGAGATCGGCGAAGAGGTACATGAGCTTGATCAATTCATTCGCATTGAAAAAGGAAAGGGAAGAGCAATTCTTGATTCAGTTGAACATAAAATTAAAGATGACTATGCCATTGTTATTCCTGCAGGCACTAAACATAACATTATTAATACTTCAAAAGATGAAGAAATGAAACTTTACACTGTTTATTCTCCGCCTCAACATAGAGAAGGGGTTATTCACAAAACCAAGGCAGATGCCATGGCTGATGAAGAACATTTTGATGGAAAGACTACCGAGTGATTCCAAAATATTATGTTAACTCAAAAATGCTATTACATTTTGGTACTATTGCAAATCACATCTGTCCAAAATAATACTTCGTGCTCTCAGAAAGACAGGTATGAGAACCGATTTTAGAAGCAAAATCACGGGTAACCTCGATGAGCCCCAGGGTCGAAGCAGAGGTCTCAGCCA
>JACAEY010000088.1 GCA_013388605.1 Nitrospirota bacterium
GTCCATACGTCAGTGACTGGAATCCCTTTTGCTTCGTCTAGGTAAATAACCTTGTCTTTAGTTATTGTTTTGAATTTTCTTCCATCTTTATCTTTGGTAAATCGTTTTAATTGTTCTTCACTATATGGTAAATATTCCTTATTAAAAATCGGACTTTCGGATTTTGAATAGTATAGGATTGTATCATGCCCTCTAACAAAAGTATTTGCCAAACTCTTATATCCAGCCGCACCTTTCAATACCCAAATTATTTCTCGCCTGAAATTATGTTCCCCGAACACTTCATCTATTATGGTTTTTACATAATGACCTTTTTTCCAGTCCAAATGTACATATAAGCTCCCATCATCAGCTAAAATTTCTCTTGCTAAAATCAATCTTCTCCTCAAAAATTCAATAAAATCAGCTCCTTTTGATTTATCTGTATACGCTTTCTGTCCTTTATTTGTTTGAAAGTCACTCTCAGTTGCAAACGGCGGGTCAATATAAATCAACTTCACCTTTCCTTTTACCTTATCCTTTATCAGAGGGTCTTTGTTTTCATATACCGTTTTTAAAAATTGGAGGTTGTCTCCAAAGACAATCATATTCCGCCACTCACCCCCCTTTTGTCCCCCCTTGTTAAGGGGGGAATTGAAGGGGGGATATTCCTCTCCATTAAAAACCTTCTCCACCTGCAAAGGCACAGGGAAGACACCGTCTTCATTGGCAAGTATATCTTCCTTCCGCATCTTGCCGGCATACACAAGCTCGTATTCCTTCTGCTTTACAGGAAAGAGCTTATACTTATAGTCCTCCGGTATCGGCTCGCCTTTTTGGAGTTTTTCAATAATGAATTGAATATCGTATTCGTTTAATTTGTTCATGTCTTGCCTTCCTTACTCAACATCCCTTCTGCCTGAAAACTAAAGTGTCCATTTCTACTGACAATTACATGGTCAATCACTTCAATTCCGACTATTTTCCCAGCCTCTATCAATCTAACAGTTAAATCAATATCCTGCCTGCTCGGTGCAGCATCGCCTGATGGATGGTTATGCACAAAAATAACTCCTGCTGCCCTATCGCTTATAGCATCGGCAAAAATCTCTCTCGGATGGACAATGCTATGATTCAATGTGCCTATGAAAACTGTCCTTTTCTGTATTAAATGAGATGCCCCATCTAATGTCAGGCTTAAAAAATACTCCTGCTTTTTGTCTTTTAATTCCTCTGTTAATTTTACTACATCATCAAGGTTTTTAACCTTAATACCATCTTTTATAAGAAACCTCTTAGAAAATTCAATAGCCGCCATTATCTGACACGCCTTTGCCTGTCCAACCCCTTCAACATTCTTTAATTTTTCTAAATTTATATTTTCAAAATCATCCTGAGCCAAAGTTAAAATATCCTTTGCTACTCCAAAAACATCCTTGCCTTTTATGCCGCTGCCAAGAAGAACAGCTAATAGCTCAAGATTAGAAAGAGCCTTTGCACCCTTTTGCTCCATCTTCTCACGAGGCCTGTCAAATTTAGGGATGTTTCTAATTTTCTTCATGTTATTTAAAAGTTGCAATTGAACGGATTATAGCTTCCGGAGCAATGTTTTCATGGATGTGCAGTGAAACCGTCGGAACTTCAAACGATGCATGCTCTGCCTTTCCAGCCCAAACCAATTGCGGGTCAAGATGCGGGTCGTATTCATATTTCTTTGGCTTTGGCTTTACAGTATCATAGGAGGCAAGCCCTACAGGCACGGCATTTTTGCGCTTGTCTGCTTCGTGCCGATAGGCTTCAATATTGTTATCTGCGGAACTGCTTTTCTTTTTCCCCTTTGCCATCAGCTCCCTTATTGAAGTTGTAATGATTTTTACAATTATAGATTATTTTTTAGGAAAAATGATTATTCCCAGCAAATCTACTGTAGGCTCTCAATTACTTTCAAAATTCAAGCTATTAGTCGGCTTGGTCATCGCGATTCGGAAACCGGTGTTTAACATAGCGAGCACCGGGACCCACAACCTCCATTCCAACGATCGGATTAATTTCTACGAAATCTGCAAATCGCATCTATTTTTCTTCCAATAAAATTGAAATGCTTTCGCTAATCCTATCTTCCAAATTTCTTGCTTCAACACTCATAACCCTTTGCCTCTCAGCCATGAGGCACAATCTTGTAGCTCATAAAACATAAAATATGAGACACAAAAGACCTATGTTTCGGGTCGGTAGAAAGACGCACTACTGAAATGCCAATATAGATGCGGGTTCGCAAGGATACCGCAAATTTAGCGTGTGCCTACACTAATAAAGCTACTTAGTTTCCAGAAGATATACCCAAGACCGGCTTAGGGAGTTGAATTTCCAGAGATTTAAATACTTCTTTGACTTTCGGACTGGGCTCATTGCGCTGAAAAAATGTAAATTTTGGAGTGCAAAACTCTGAAACCTGTAATGTGCTTAATGTATCTTTAATCTTTGTCCACGGTTGTTCACATGTCAACTCAGTCACTCTTTCTATGAGCAGGGCAAGTACACATATTTTGACATGAGATTCAATTCGACGTGGCAGCCAGTGGTACATCGGTTCCATCTTGATCTGAGTCCGCTTCAATGTTCTAAAACACCTCTCTATTACCATCATACTCTTGTACCCAGAAGCAGCATCCTCAACACTGATTGTATCATCATTGGTTAGAAGTACCCACTTACCATCAAACTTCTCTTCCTTACATATCGCTGCTCTATCTATAACTATTTGGTTATTCATGTCAATAGTAACATAGCGTTTGTAGCGCCCTGATGCCAATAACTCGATTGCCCATTGTGCATTAGTATTATGGCTCGGATGTTTCTTCAGCTCTTCTTCCAGTTCCTGTACCACTTTCTCGCGGTGTTTACGCTCCTTCTCTGCCTCTTTAGGGTTGTAACACAGGATGTAGCGCCTCCGTCTCTCTCCATCCCCTACTACAACCTCTTTAGCATGCAGATTGTCACTTATGACCTTATACCTGCCAGGTCGGGATAAAACACTTTCTTTTATCTCCTTGACACCTCCCATGCGAGTCGCCAGTAGATACTTCCCACATGCCTTTGCCAATTCCAGCCGGTTCTCTTCCGAATCTGCCCCAGAATCTGCTACAAATAGTGCACGCCCCAACTTCCATCCCTTCAAATCTGCCTTCACCTTCTCTACAGTATTCATATCTGGCGTATTTCCAGGAAATACCCAGCTTCTTACAGGTATCCCTTCACGGGTTACTGCCAGTGCTACAACTACCTGTGGTGCCCATGTACCTGACTTCGCATGCCCAAACTTCCTCATCCCCTCTCCAAACTCATCACTGTCTTCATCTTCGTAGTCAATAGAAAACGAAACAGTCGTTGTATCATAAAAAATAAGATCTACCTCCAGATTCATAAGATTAGCGGTATGGAAAAATACTGCTTCTTCAATCTTTTCACTATGCGCCTGCAATAAATCCATTGCTTCATACATCTGAGCTAATTTTAGTTTATTACATGATGGCATGTATACCTTACTCAGCCATCTATCCCAGACACCTAACTTAGAGTCAGGTTCACACAGACGGTTCGCTACCATAGCAAGTATCGCCTGTTCATAGGGAACTGTGCAACCACTTTCTTTGCAAAGCCTTTGCAGAGTTTCTCCAATCCCCAATCTCTCCCATATTGCCTCAATAACTACCACTGTTCCTAATTCCATGGTTTTTATATACTTCACATCCTCTGGAAGGGCAGCTTTAATATCATGCGGCTGGGTATCAAGAGGGTCTTGTACAACCAACCCACATACACGAGCAATAGATTTACATAACCGTACCAAATCCTCACGGTTAAGCCTGTCAGCTCGTCCAAAATTGTGAATGACCTCCGCCACAGGGGTCTTGCTCTTAGGGTGCCTGATATTGTGAGCAAGTTGATAGTATGTAACGGTGGAACCATTTCTATTTTTTCGCTGAGTAGTTCTAAGATACATGCCTACCAAAATATCATATACTACTTTAAATGTCAAGTATAAAATTATTAGTCGTGTGCCTACATTATTTGAGGGAAAACGATTGGGGTCTTTGTGTAAACCCGCATGAATACAGGATCTCTTAACGTTAGAAACCACCTTTTATGCCTACTCACCCGAAACGCAGGTTGCATGGACCTTATTTTTTATAGATGTCCACATCTGTCCAAAATAATACTTCATGCTCTTAGGAAGACAGGTATGAGAACCGATTTTAGAAGCAAAATCACGGGTAACCTCGGTGAGACCGGAGTCGAAGCAGAGGTCCCAGCCAAAGATTATTAATAGTGATTAAAGTCAGGTGAAGGTTTAAACATAATAGGAGGTAGTTTATTTTGGTTCGAAAATCGGGTCTCATACTTATATAGAATATTTTGGACTGCAATGTCGTCAAATATTTTATCAGTTTTGTAAATGTCTGGTTTAAACAATTCCTTGACAAGTATCTCTGATTTTATGGTTTAATTATAAATCTTCAGGCGCGTAGCTCAGTGGGAGAGCGCTTCCTTGACGCGGAAGAAGTCAGGGGTTCAATCCCCCTCGCGCCTACCATCTTCTTTATTATTTTAGACAAGTTTGAATTAATAATGGGGGAAAATAATTTTTTCTCCCCCCATTATTTAAAATTTTATTCAGATAATATAAAGACCTCTACCCTTCTGTTTTGAGCCCTTCCTGCTTCTGTATCGTTTGAAGCGACAGGTCTTGATTCACCATAACCGATTGTTGAAATCTTTAATTCTTTTGCAGCACCTTCTTGGATTAAATATCTCTTGACAGACTCAGCCCTTCTCTCTGAAAGTGCCTGATTGTAATCATCTGTACCCAGATTACAGGTGTGTCCTTCGAGTATAATCTTTGCTCCTGGATATTTTTTGACAAAATTGACCGCTTTCTGTAATTCTGCTATCTGGTCTTGCCTTATGACTGATTTGTCAAAATCAAAATTTATTCTTAGAGTTAATCTGTCTATAACTTTCGGTGCCGGTGGAGGGGGTGGTGGTGCTGGTTTGGGAGCAGGAGCAGGTTTTGGACAAAGTGCATCAGCTTTTTTCATTGCGTCTTTAGCAATCTCGATTGCCTCTTTCGTTCTGCAAGCCCGATATGTCTCAAAAGCCTTGTCAACCAAGTTCTCTACTGCCTTAAATTCCTGTGGGCATTCCTTGTCCTTACCAGCAGCGCGAGCTTCTTTCAACGCACGTTCTGCATCAACAAGTTCCTTGGGATGGAATAGAAAGTCTTTTCTTGGTGTCATCTCAATTGCTGCACATCCAATAAAGAGGATTAAAGAAAATAGGACAGTAATAATTAAAAAATACTTTCTTTGCATACTTTTTCACCTCCTTTCTAATTGCATTTGAAATTTTTAAATTAAAAAAGTTTTGGATATACCACACCCAATTTATCAAGATAGAAGTCATAAAGATAAAGATTAGATTTCGGATCACATCTGTCCAAAATAATACTTCGTGCTCTTATATAGAATATTTTGGACAGCAATGATTTCGGATGATATATTAATTGTTTTGGACAAAAATGACAATATTTTTGGTTGATATGCATAAATTACAATAATAACTTTTTTGTTAAAATTTAGATATGTCTGAGGAAAAGATTGAAGTAGATGCATATTCTGGATATAAAGGTGAAGAAATTCCGAGATCGTTAGTCCTGAACAATGAAAAAATATTAGTTACTCAGATACTGAGAATGTGGATTGAAGATGAGTTTGGGTATAGAAAAAGAAGAAGATACTTTGAAATTAAAGGTAGTAATGGATTTAGGTATAAAATATATTTTGATGAAGATATAAAAGAATGGTTTCTCTTTACAAGATGATATGAATAAGCTCGAGCAAAAGATTATTGAAAAAATCCGGAAAGAAGGACCAATCTCATTTGAGACTTTTATGGAAATGGCACTTTATGAGCCCGGGCTTGGATATTATGCATCTGAAAGGACTGAGATAGGGAAATCAGGTGATTTTTATACAAGCGCACATATTCATTATGCTTTTGGTGCAATGATTGGAAGACAGATAGAAGAGATGTGGGAAATTATGGGGAGACCCGAAGATTTCCTTATTATTGAAATTGGTACAGGTGCTGGATATATGTGTAAAGATATACTCGATTTTCTCAGAAGCAGGTCCTCAAACTCACTTAATTATCTGATAATAGAAAATAATCCTTTCATGCAAAATAGACAGATGAGATTACTTGAAGACCATCTTGATAAGATAAAATGGGTTTACTCATTGAGTGGGCTCAGAAATTTAAG
The DNA here is from genome assembly GCA_013388605.1 of Nitrospirota bacterium. Taxonomy (GTDB): domain Bacteria; phylum Nitrospirota; class Thermodesulfovibrionia; order Thermodesulfovibrionales; family SM23-35; genus JACAEY01. The sequence goes on from JACAEY010000088.1 coordinate 6,302, forward strand.
GGGTTGTATTGTTTCAAATGAACTGCTTGATGCCTTTCCGGTGAGTCTTATAGAGATGGAAGATAGTTTAAAAGAAGTTTTTGTTACTGTGGATAAAGATATCTTTAGGGAACTTAAAAGAGATCCGAGCAAACCTACCTTATTCGATTATCTAAAAGAGTTTTCTATTGAACTCTCAAAGGGATACAGGACGGAGATAAACCTGAGAATAAAAGACTGGTTAAAATTTGTTAATGATGCACTTTCAGAGGGGTTTATTTTGACAATAGATTATGGATATCCTGCTAATGATTATTATAGTGAGGAGAGAAACAGAGGGACACTACTTTGTTATCATAAACATCAGTTAGTAGAAGACCCATATATTAATATTGGAGAGCAAGATATGACTGCACATGTAAACTTTTCCTCTGTAAAAAAATGGGGTGAAGAACTGGGGTTTAAGACTATTGGTTTCTGCCAGCAAGGGACATTTCTCATTTCTCTCGGAATAGATGAAATTGTTCAAGAACTATATAAAAATTCATCTGGCTATCTTTTTGAAGTCGCAAGGATTAAGAGATTAATTCTCCCTGGAACACTTGGTGAATCACATAAGGTCTTAATTCAATATAAAGGGAAGGGATTTCCAGAACTGAGAGGATTTTCAATAAAGAATCAGGCAGACAGGTTATAGGATTTCAATCTATTAAGGCTCTTTATGACATCCTCAGGAGTATGTGCCTCAAGAGTATAAAGAACTTTCTTCCCTATTAAAGCTGAAAATAAAGTATCAAAGTCAAATGTTCCATCGCCAATAGCTTTATGTTCATCAAGATTTTTATTATTATCGTGTAGATGGAGTTCTAATATATAAGGCTTGAGTTGATTTAACCATTCTTCAAGCGGGGTCCTTGAGAAGAGGTTGAAATGTCCTGTGTCAAAACATATTCCGAAATATTGCGAACCCATTTTTTCCATGAGAAGCCTCAAGTTTGTTGGCTCATCCTCAAATATATTTTCTATAGCGATTTTTATGCCTCTCTCAACAGCAATAGGTAGTATATGGTTCCATGTTATTAAGCTTCCCTCAAGCCATTTATCAATCCTATGTGAATACTTCCATTTTTCATAGCCGGAGTGAAAGACTACTACATTAGGTTTTAATATTTTTGCTATATCAAAGATACTTAAAAACCTTTCGATAGTAACAGCCCTAACTTTTGAATCTAAAGCACCTGGTGATAAATCCATAAATGGTCCATGAATAGAAATGGAAAGATTGTAATCAAGCTTTTCCTTAAACTTTATAATATCCGATTCTTTTAAAGAGTCAAGGATATTAGAAGAGAAATATATCTCGAGATTGAGCTGATGCTTCTTAATAAAATAAAGATAGTCCTCTATCTTCTTATATGGGATATGGATATGAGGACCTGCCATTATTTTTTGGCAGAGGTATCTGCCTTAGTCTCTGTTTTTGTAACAGGCTTTTCTTCAGAGTCTTTTATTTTTTTTCTTTCTGGTGAAGCATAGTCTGTTACATACCATCCTGCACCTTTTAAAATAAAGGAAGAATGCGATATCAATTTATGCACATGTCCACCACATTCAGGACATGTATATAAGGGTTCATCGCTGAATCTCTGTATCAACTCATAATGTTTTCCGCAGCTCGGGCATTCATATTCATATATTGGCATATCTCATTACCTCCTTCAAAATAATAATATAACATACTCATATTTTTAATTCCTTAACCTCTGATTGTTTAATCATAAAGTTTTCTGAGATAAAGTATTTTTAGGAAGGAGTGAAGCCATTTAGCAACTTTATATTATCTCTGTTATTCGTGTTCGCTGTCTGTCATCCGTAAATTTTCATATATATTTTATAGTCATTGCTGTCCAAAATATTCTATATAAGAGTTATGAGACCCGATTTTCTAACCAAAATAAACTACCTCCTATTATGTTTAAACCTTCACCTGACTTTAATCACTATTGATAATCTTTGGCTGAGACCTCTGCTTCGACTCCGGTCTCATCGAGGTTACCCGTGATTTTGCTTCTAAAATCGGTTCTCATA
>JACAEY010000065.1 GCA_013388605.1 Nitrospirota bacterium
ATATCATACTGTTCTATTTTGTTGCAGTAGTCCATATATTCATGAATAATTCAAAATATCCAAAGCTCAATTTTTCTGGAGAGAAATTTGCTTCCTTTAGTATTGAAAAAAGGCTCTTATGATTATAAGCATATTTATGTTCTTTAATTTCATCAGGGCTGACCAGCCTTAATCTTGCCATTAATCTTAGCAGTCTATCTGTCCATGATGCAGGTGTTGTAACAATAAACATCCCAAAAGGTTTTAAAATTCTATGAACCTCTCGTAATATTTTTACTACCCTTTCTGATTCAAGATGCTCTATTACTGCAAGCATTGTTACTACATCAAAATAGTTATTATCAAATGGCATCATGCAATTTTTTTCAATATCATAGTTTATAAAAATAATTTTCTGTTCAAGGAACCTCTTTAAATATATTTCTTCTCTGACTTTATCAATACCGTATTTCTCAGAGAATTTAGTATTTAACAAAAAGAAGGGGTATATACCACATCCTATGTCTAATATGCGCCCTTTTCTATAAGTGGAAAGAATAAGTCGATTAGCCATCTTACTTCTCTGTTCTGCCAGGAATCCCTCAAAAAGCCCATATCCTCTTGTTACATTAATCCTGGACATTTTCTTTATGATGATAGATATAGCTATTTTTCTTTGAGAAAAGCCAGATAAAAGCATAAAAGACACCACTTGCTAAAGCAAAGGCTCTTACCCAGAGGAAAAAAATTGAATATAACCCAAGAACTATATTTTTCTTCATTGCAGATAGAATGAACCTTGTCATACTAATCATATTTATTGATATTAGCCATAAATTCAGGATAAACAAATCTTTGATTATTAATGAAGTTAGCATAATAAAGGCTATTAAGAAGACGAGTGATACCTGTATTTTCAAACTAAGAGGTGTATATGAATCCTTTATTGTTTTATTTCGAAACTTTCTATATAAAATTATTCTCCAGAAACCTCTCCAGAATTTGGTTCTGAAATATTGTAGCAATGAATTGGGGTGTAAATGGTATACATATGCTTCTGGATTGAAATAGAGCTTATAATTATCAGAGGATATTCTAAAAGCAAGTTCAACATCTTCATTCATTATAAATTCTTTTTTAAATCCTTGATACTTCTCAAAAATATCTTTATTGTAAGCAGCGGAAAAAGATCCTACAAAATCTAAATGTTCTGTCCGTTGCTGTTTTCTAAATCTCTCTTCAAATTCAATTTGGGCTAATTTTGCAATAACTTCTTTCTGTATTGTTTTGTAAGCACCTTGTACACCAACAACATTATCTGTAAGGATAGGCTTTGTCATCTCCTCAACCCAATGATAATCAGCGATACAATCAGCATCAATAAAAAGTATGATTGCTCCTTTGGCTAACTTTGCTCCATAATTTCTTGCTGCTGCAGCTCCTTGATTTTCCTGCCTTAATAATTTAATTTTAACCGGACTTTCTGATTTGATTAAATCATTTACTATCTTTTCTGAGTTATCATTGCATCCATCACTTACTACAATGATTTCATATTTATCAGGAGGATAAGATTGTCTGAGTAGAGATTCAATGCATTTTCCGATAGTTTTTTCTTCATTATACATAGGAATAATTATAGAGATAAGAAATGATCTATTCTTGGCTGAATTTTTCATATATATCTTTGACCTTTATTGCATTACTCTCCCAGTTATACCTTTCAGACAGTTCAAGCCCCCTTTTTATTAAAGTCTCTCTTAACATATTGTCAATAGCAATTCTTTCCATGGCAAACGATATTTCTTTTAAATTAAGAGGGTCCAAAAGTATAGCAGTGTTTTGAGTAATTTCAGGAAATGACAATCTATCAGGAGCTATGACTGGTATCCCACATGCCATTGCTTCGACAATAGGAAAGCAGAAAGATTCATATAGAGAAAGGGTTATAAAAGAAATTGAATAATTATAGAAATTGATTAAATCATCTTCTTTTAAATACCCTACAAAATGAACTTTTCCATCAAGATTTAGTGATTTAGCTAATCCCTTTAAATTATGATATTCGTGTTCGTATTTCCCAGCTATTACTAAATCATGTTTTCTCTTTATATCCTCATCCAAAGCAGCGTAAGCCTTTATTAAAGTTGATATATTTTTATACTTTCTCATTGAACCTGCATAAAAAAAATATTCTGCTTTAATCCCATATCTCTTTTTAAAATAATATGAATCTTTATTTGAAAAAGGCCTAAAATTTTTAGATACACCATTGTAAATAACAGAAATATTATTTTTGTTAAAATGATAATTATTTATAATTTCTTTTTTATTAAACTCTGAGACTGTAATAATCCATGAAGAGATATCTATTGCCTTTTGTGTCGCTATTTTTGAATATAGCCTTGATTTAATAGAAAGTGATGCTGGATAGGTTTTTACCATTAAATCATGGAATGTAGATATAACAGGGCATGGTGGTTTGATTGGAACATACCAATGGTCTAAAGCATGAAAGACATCAAGTTTTTCATTATAAATATCTTTGAGGAAGCGACCAATTTTATGAAGACTCTTTTGAGGTGATGTTGTTACAAACTTAAAATTGTCTGAAATTTCTATTTCCTGATATTTTTCAGAATCTAAGAAAATAATATATTGATTTTTGTTATCTATCTTAGAAAGGTTTTTAATTAATTCTCTGGTATATCTGCCAACACCTTCTCTGTGAATAGACCTTGCATCTAACCCAATCTTCATTACTGTATTAAATTATCCATGGCTTTAGTAACATCTTCTACAGTGATATACTTCAAACAATTATTGCTAAACTTACATTTAAAATCGAAATCTGGTTGATGTACATAACAAGGGCTACAGGGAGCTTTGTGATTGATTATAATAGTTTTTTCATTACTGTTGGATAGGACCTGCTCCACAGAGGAAGGACCAAAAATACCGATAGAGGGAATTTCAAATATATTGGCAATGTGTAAAAGACCTGAGTCATTCCCGATGAAGATGTCAGATGATTTAATCAACGCACATACTTTTAAAAGATCAGTCTTTCCGACAAGATTTATAAAATATTTTTTTTCATCTAATTTTTCTTCAAAACTACATGACATTTTATAATCTTTTTTGCTTCCGAGTAATATAACAGATGCATTTCTTTTACTGATTAGATGTTTTGAAAGCTCTATAAAGTTTTCAAGCGGCCACTCAAACAATTCTGGATGATTTGTTACGAATGGACTTATAGCAACAATCTTTCTGCCTTTTGCTTTTAACCCTTTTAGTATCTCTTTAGCATACAATAAACTATTATGAGTGACATTAATATTAATTGATGCTTTAGTCATGTCTTTTTTTATACCAATTGTCTTTAGGAGATTCATATTTTGCATGAGTATAGAGACGCTATCCTGAAAATCAATTTTATTTGTATATAAAAATCCAATACCTTTTTTTATAAAACCAGCCCTCCATTTTTTCCCTATGAGAAATGCTATTATAGAGCATTCAAGCATACCACTTCCTCTTGAAGGTGAAATTACAAGGTCATAGGCAGATTTTCTTAACTCTAAAATGAATAACATCTTCTTTAAAAAAGATTTTCCTTTAAAATCAAATAATAAATTCTGATTAATAACATTTTTTTTATCCATGAGAGTAAATATATCAGGGGGATATTCAGTAAGGGTATCAATCTTAGCGTTAGGGAATTCATAACGTAAGGCTTCAAGTAACGGAAATATTCGTAGTATGTCCCCTATCCCTCCTGTCTGAAAAACTAATATTTTATTAACCTCATCTCTATTAATGCTTTTATTAAATAGTTTTTCAAACCTCTGCCCGAAAAATGATATTAAAACTCTGACAGGTTTTTTAATTAAGTTCTTTAACATCACTTTTTATTGTTTGATTTTTTATAGTAGTTTCAATTAGCTCTGATGCTTTCTTTATTCTGTCATCCCATGTGTAACCTTTAGCAGATTGAATATATAAACTTATCATCTTTTCATCTTCGACATCAATCAGCGCTGATTCAATATTCTTTATAAATTCTTCTTTATTGCGTGATAACTTAATTATCTTCTGATGGTCTTCTAACTCTGGAATCCAGGAACTAACAACAGGCTTCCCTAAAGAAAGATACTCAAATGCCTTAGTTGGTTGACATGCTTTTAAAAATTCTTCTCCTTTATATGGAATCAAACAGACGTCAAAACCCTTTATGTAAGATGGTAGAGCATTATATGGTTTGGCTCCGAAAAAGACAATATTCTTTAGTGCCATGATGTAGGATGGTGGTGGTTCAACACATGGACCTACAAATACAAAAGACCATTCAGGATGGGATTTTGCAGAATCTCTTATCCATTCCCAATTCATTCTTGAATTTGATATTCCCCCTACAAATCCAATGATAGGTTTTTGAAGGGCTTCCAATTCAGATGCAACATCAAATTCCGGTGAAAGGGCTTTTCTGAAAATTTCTGAATCAATAGCAGACGGAAGATAATAAGTGTTATTATTCTGGAAACGGCGGAGATTATACAAATATTTTGATGTAGTAAAGACAATATCAGCTTTTTTAGTCAAATCAGCTTCCATTTCAGAGAGGCGTTTCCTTTTATTAAAACGGAGTGAGAAGAAATAACCTACGTCATCATTGCAGTCGTAGCAGACAAGTTTCTGATTTAAATGGAAGTTTAGATTAATCGCATATGGATGATAAATCCATAGAATCGGACTTTTAAAACCAAGAAGTTTGGATGTCTTCTTTATCGCCTTTGCTATAATGAATTGATTTAAATTATCAATAATTTTGAAATGTCCATATTGCAATATAATAGGAGGAGGGTAATAAATATAAAGGTTTTTATTGGCTCTGTGAACCCCTGTGAGCCACTTTATGGTCTTTTTGAAATGGTTTTTCAATAATGTAGGTTTAACAATCAAGTTACTGTAAGCTACTGGCGGATCTACAAATAAAACTCTATTGGTTTTTGACAATCCTGCCATCATGTGGTGCATTACGAGCGGAATAGAGTCCCATACCAACCATGAGAGACAGATTATGTTTTCGTTTTCTAACATATTCGTTACTCAACTTTTGTAAACCCTTTCTTCTTTACCAAATAATATTCTTTCAACCACTTCTATCCCCTGCAAAACTGAATGGTCCATATTTCCAATCTCATATTTCCAACCTCCAAAACGACCACGTGAGAATACCCCCTTTTTCACCAGAAATGACTGGACATACATAAGAATATTATCTCTTCCAAGAAATGGGATAGGAAATAAATAAGGGGCATCAATCAAATAGGTTGAGATGATTAATGACCTGTCTTTCTCTGAAAGAAGCCTTGAGTTTATGAGACCTTGAATAGTTTCTTCGACGATACTCTCTCGCGAAAGGGTTTTATATTTTGAATATGAAGATTCTGCAAGGAAAGAGAAAAAACCATTTCCTGGGGTCATATTAGGCGAGTAATTTGAAAGATATGTTACGCGATAGAATGGTGAGTCATTCTGGGGAAAGTACATCCAATTTTTTTTGCATGGGCAAGGTTTTTTGATTCCTATTCCTACTATATATCCACTATTCCAGCAGAATTTTGTGCCAGCCTTTTTAATCTCTCCTTGCTTAACCTTCACTTTCATTAATAGTTCATTTAAAGGAATAGTGGATATTAATACATCATAAGAAACCTTTTCTCCGTCTTTGAAAATAATCTCTTTTTTATCAAGGTGAACCTTAACAGCCTCTTTATATAAATTGAGATGGCCTTTTGTATAAGGCAAAAACTTATTAAATAATCCATGAATTCCACCTGAAAGAGGATAACGAAATGTATTATTTGGACCCCAATTACTGTCATCTCTTTGATAGATGATATTCTTTAGAATTTTATTGATGTCTATAATGCTTACTCTTTCAGATATCCAATTGTAATCCATTTTATTTAAGGGAAATGCCCATACCTTTTTGTTATATGGGATCATGAAGTGTCTGGCAATTCCCTCGCCAAAAGTAGAGTAAATCCATTCCTTGAAGTTTTTATAAGATTTTTTTTTGTTTAGATTATCTAAAAGCCCTAAAATGCAATCAAAAACAATCTTTTTATCAGGATGAAGGTGGAAGTTATTCTGGAAGGGATATTTAATAAAGTTGTCATTAAGCCAAATCCAGCTTTCTCTGTTAAAAGTTAGCATATCATTTTTCAATAGAGTATCTACAAGATGATTGAAACGTTTATCATTTGAGAATATTATATGACCTCCTATATCCCATGTAAACCCAGCTTCGTCTTTAAAGCTTGCAGAAAGGCCACCAATAAAATTATTTTTTTCATATATCTGCCAGTTTTCATATCCCAGCTTACATAACTGATAGGCTGCACCCAATCCTGTTGGTCCTGCTCCTAAAATAACAATTTTTTTCATTTTACCTGGCTTCTTATGTGTCCAAATTGCTTAATTTATCTATAAAAGGTTAACTCAATAATACATTGTATTATTCCAAGTTACGCAAGGCTCATTATGAAACCTTGTAGCAGGCTTTAGCCTGCGTTTTAAATCGCATAAAAGTGATTTAAAGTTGTATAAATCCACGCAACCTAAAGGGTGCGGCTATACCCTCGGGTAATTAAGGTTTAAGTTAAACAAAGATAATTTATCAAGCTTTTTCTTTAAATATTATATCATTTTTAAGTTGTGTGCATGAAATTTACATTAAATATTCAATATAATATTTTAACAATTCTCTTATACACACAATGAAAAAGAGGTAAGAAGGGTTTAATAAATTGCTTAGAGATATCTTTCGTTATCTTGATTTATGATACAATGTCGTGAGAATTTTGAGTATGCTTTTACTGTATTTTTTTGATTGCGAGTATTTTCAGCATTAATTTTTTTCTCATAATTATTTAAACTTTTGGTAAGACAGCTTATAATATTTGTTGCTATATCAATAATCTGCTTATGAGAAAAATTGTTTCTCCTTAATATGCGATAAAAAATTCTTGCAATAATTTCAGAGCCTTTTTTAGTATCCTTAGAAGCAATCTTGACTATTTTCTCAAAATCTAAGTAGTTCATATTAAACTTTTATTTTATTTTCAAAAGTTATAGGTATATTTTTAATAATTTGAAGCAAACTTTATGCCAAATAGAACTTATAATAATTAAGTAAAATTCATTCACTAATATATTGATTTTATTATAAAATTTTTGTCTATCTAAATAATATGTCTTTCAATTTTATTATGCTCTAAAATAGAGAGTTTTTCATTGCTGTCCAAAATATTCTATATAAGAGTTATGAGAGCCGATTTTCGAACCAAAATAAACTACCTCCTATTATGTTTAAACCCGAATTACGCAAGGCTCACTATAAAGCCTTGTAGCCGC
>JACAEY010000045.1 GCA_013388605.1 Nitrospirota bacterium
ACTATCTTAACGCCAAGGATTACTGTGGCTAAAAAAACAGCATACCTCATTAAAAATGCTGCATCAAAATGGATGATAGGGTATTTTTCGAAGAGAATCATAATTGAAGGCATAGTAAAATAGACTATCTTAGGAAACCCGATTGTCCAGCTAAAGATAGTTGCAAAAAAGGCAATCTTTTGGGGTATAGTAAGACCTTTAAGTAAAAGGGGATTCTCTTTTTTAAACAGTAGGCTTATATTTCCCTCACCCCATCTTAGTTTCTGGATATGATAGTTCTTTATATCCTGAGCAGCCAACCCTGTTGCCAGTATCTCATTTTGGTATATACCTTTCCATTTTTTAGAATAAAGCCTGAGAGTTGTATGAAAATCTTCAGTTAACGTTTCAGTAGCAAAGCCCCCGATATCCTCCAGTGCCTTACGGCGGATTATGGCTCCTGTGCCAACAAACATAGTTGATCCCCAGTAATCCCTTCCTGGCATCATCAGCCTGTAAAAGACATCCTGCTCATGCCAACCTTTCTTTCCTCCCTTTTTAATTCTGAAGGTAAAGGAGTCAATATTATAATATTGATGAGGGGTCTGGACAAAAGCTACCTTTGGATCCTCAAAAAATCCAAGTGTCTTTTCGAGAAAATCAGGCTGAGGAACATAATCAGCATCAAATACAGCTATAAACTCTCCTTTTGTTAATTGAAGGGCATTGTTTAAATTACCTGCTTTGGCTCCGCTGCGCTCGCCCCTTCTTATATAATAACAGCCTATCTCTTCTGCCATCCTTTTAAACTCAGGCCTATCCCCATCATCCAGGATATAAACGTTATGAGGATAATTAACATTCAAGCAGCCTAAGGCTGTTTCTCTTACCAGTCTTATATCTTCATTATAAGTTGGGATGTAAAAATCGACTGTCATACCGGGTGGAGGGGGCGGGGTTGTTCTTTTAAGGGGATACCACATCTGAAAGAAATATAGGAAAAGGGCTATAAAACCATGGAACTCAGCACCGAAAAAGAGGATGGAGACAATAATAGCATCTGGATTAATTGTATAGATAATACGATAGTAAAGGTAGTAAGCATAGACCAGCAAGGTTATAATAATTATAGTTTGATAAAACCTTATGAACCGCATTGTAGATGTCCAATTGCGATATGCATTTCTATGGAGGGCAGCTATAGTTTTTGCGTAACACCTATGCTAAACTGAGTAACAAACTTTGCAACGAGGTCACCTACCTCTGAAGTACTGTATCCCATCTGCCCTGCAGAAAGACTCTTGATGTACTTGCCGGTTACCTCCATTACTGCCCTTTCGAGAAGGTAGGCTGGTTTCTCTTCACCAAGATATTCAAGCATCATTCCACCCGCACAGATGGCAGCGAGAGGATTAATAACATTTTTTCCTGCATATTTTGGTGCAGAGCCTCCTATAGGTTCAAACATAGATACCCCTTGAGGGTTGATATTTCCACCTGCTGCTATGCCCATACCACCCTGAATCATTGCCCCAAGGTCTGTAATGATGTCTCCAAACATATTATCTGTAACTATCACGTCGAACCATTCAGGATTCTTAACAAACCACATTGTAATAGCATCAACATGGGCATAATCAGCTTTAATGTCGGGGTATTCTTTAGCTACTTCATAAAATGTCCTTTCCCAAAGGTCGAAAGCAAATGTAAGGACATTTGTTTTTCCACATAGAGTTAGCTTCTTCATCTTATTCCTTTTCCTACAATACTCATAAGCGAAACGTATGCACCTTTCTACTCCTTTTCGTGTATTAATTGACTCCTGAATCGCAACCTCATCTTGGGTGCCCTTTTTAAGGAACCCGCCTCCACCTATATAAAGCCCTTCTGTATTCTCTCTTACAACAACAAAGTCTATGTCTTCAGGTCCTTTATCTTTCAAAGGGCAATCAACCCCTGGATATAGCTTAACAGGTCGTAAATTGATATATTGATCAAGCTCAAATCTAATTCTCAGGAGAATTCCTCTTTCAAGTATCCCTGGTTTTACATCAGGATGGCCTATTGCACCAAGATAAATTGCGTCATATTTTTTGAGTTCTTCTAAGGCGCCTTCCGGAAGGGTCTCTCCTGTCTTTAAATATCGTTCACCACCAAAATCATAAAGATTAAAATTTAGTTTAAAACCTGACCGTACAGAAATGGCGTTTAAAACCTTCATGCCCTCCCTGATTACTTCTGGTCCTATTCCGTCCCCTGGGATAACAGCGATATTATATGACTTCATATTGTTTTCCTTTCTATCTCTTTTTCTTTAATCTTTTCCTCGTCCATTCTACCAGTCCACCTGCTTTAATCAATTCTTGCATAAATTTAGGTATCGGATTAGCTTTATATATCTCTTTTCTTGTTAAATTCCTGATAATTCCTTTATCCGCATCAATCTCTATCTCGTCATTCTCTTTTATCTTTTCAGAGGCTTCTGAGGATTCAAAGATTGGCAGGCCAATATTAAATGCATTCCTATAAAAGATTCTTGCAAAGCTTTTTGCGATTACAGTCTGTATACCCGATGCCTTTATTGCTATTGGAGCGTGCTCTCGAGAAGAACCACATCCGAAGTTTTTACCTGCCACTATAATATCTCCTGTTTTAATCTTTTGATAGAAATTGCTATCAACCCCTTCCATTACATGCATTGCAAGTTCTTTCGGGTCGGATGTATTAAGATATTTTGCTGGTATGATGATATCAGTATCTATGTTATTGCCAAATCTCCAAACTTTTCCTTTAATCAGCATCTTTCTCATGTATCTTTCTTCTATTTAAAATCAAATAGTATACCATTTTATTATGTTCAGTAAATAAGTATGTAGTCGAACGCACACTTTTCTAAGTATCAAGATTGTTTTCCCGAATCAAGTTTGGTGTGTCAATAACAAACCAAAAGAATCCTATATCAACAGAGGATATGCACCTGAGTTATAATTAAAAAGATGATGAACTTAGAGAATGATAAAGAAGGAAAGATGAATTTATTATCTAAAAAAATAATTATATTAATTTTTGTATTATCAGCATTTGTCGGGATTTTTGGCGGTATTGTCTACTGGGTTACATCTGATCTTCCAAATATAAAACTTCTTGAAGAATATACGCCCATAGAATCATCAAGGGTTTATTCAAGTGATGGAAAATTGATCGCCGAGCTTTATGTTGAAAGAAGGACTTTTATACCACCTTACCAGATACCAGAACATGTAAAAAAGGCGGTTATTTCAGTAGAAGATGTAAGGTTTTACCATCACCCGGGGGTTGATTTAATTGGAATTATGAGAGCACTCTGGAGTGATATAAAAGCAGGAGGCATTGTGGAAGGTGGAAGCACTATAACACAGCAACTTGCAAGAATGCTCTTTTTAAAGCCTGAAAGATCATTAAAAAGGAAATTAAAAGAGGCAGTATTATCCATCAGGATAGAAAAAAGGTACACAAAGGACGAAATCCTTGGTCTCTATCTTAACCAATCATATTTTGGGACAAGGGCATATGGTATAGAGGCTGCTTCACAGACTTATTTTGGAAAATCAGTTCAAAATCTATCTATCGGAGAGGCTGCACTCCTTGCTTCACTTCCTAAGGCACCTTCTCTATACTCTCCATTTAAAAATCCTGACAAGGCAAAAGAAAGGCGAGAGGTTGTTCTTAAAAAGATGCTAAAACATGGTTATATCACAGAAGCTGAATTTGAGAAGGCTATGAATGAGCCCTTACCAGGGACACCTCATATGAGGAAATATGAAGCACCCTACTTTATTGAATTCATGCGTCAAAAACTTGAGAAAAAATATGGTCCTGAGATATATACCTCCGGCTACAAGATTTACTCAACACTTGACCACAGGATGCAGAAGATAGCAGAGGATGTAATTGAAAAAGTCATTAAGACTATAGAACAAAGGGTAGAACATGGAATACAGGCATCTCTTATCGCAATAGACATCCAGACCGGTCACATAAAAGCGATGGTCGGTGGTCTTGATTTCTGGAAGAATCAGTTCAACAGGGCTACACAGGCAAAGAGACAGCCGGGTTCAGCATTTAAGCCTTTTGTATATTTGACAGCATTTGAGAATGGTATGTTATCAGGAGACAGGATAATTGATTCCCCCATCTCATTCAGAGGTCAACACCATGGTGTACGTTGGTCACCCCATAACTATGACGGAAAATATTATGGAAGTGTTACACTTAAAAAGGCACTTGCGAAATCATTGAATGCAGCTACTGTGAGGCTTGCTGATAAAATTGGTATAGAGAATATTATAGAAAGTGCTAAAAAACTCGGTATTAAGGCAGATCTTCAGCCACATCTTCCAACAGCACTCGGTGCATCTGATGTTACCCTGATGGAGATGGTTTCAGCCTATTCTGCCTTTGCAACAGGAAGGAAGACAGAGCCTCTTACATATGAAAGGATATTGAATAGGGATAATATTGTTATTGAGGAGACAATTCCTCATATTGAAGAAATTATAAGTCAAAATGTTGTTGAAGAAATAAAGACATCTCTCGGTGCAGTAGTTAAAGAGGGTACAGCAAAGAAAGCACTTGAGATCGATAGGACTGTGTATGGAAAGACAGGAACTACCAATGATTTTACTGATGCGTGGTTTATTGGCTTTGATGATCAGCTCGCAGTAGGTGTATGGGTCGGAAGGGATAACCATACACCAATTGGACATAAAGAAACAGGTGCAAGAGCTGCGCTACCAATCTGGATAGAATTTATGAAAAGAGTGCCTCTACAAATTCCTCAGGGTTAAAATCCCTTAGGTCTTCCAGCCCTTCGCCAATACCTATGAGCCTCACAGGTATCCCTAATTCCTTTTTTATGGCAAATACAATTCCACCTTTTGCTGTGCCATCAAGTTTAGTAAGTGCAATACCACTCACGCCTATTGCGTTATTAAACATCTCTGCCTGTCTCAGTGCGTTCTGTCCCGTTGTAGCATCCACAACAAGTAGGATCTCGTGTGGAGCACCCGGGATAGCTTTTTCAATGACCCTCTTCATCTTTTTAATCTCTTCCATTAGAGGAGTCTTTGTATGAAGTCTGCCTGCAGTATCTATGATGACAACATCTATACCTCTGTGTTTTGCAGCAGCAATTGCATCAAAGGCTACGGCAGCAGGATCTGAACCACTTTGGTGTTTTACAAAGTCAGCATTTGCCCTTTTTGCCCATATCTCCAATTGTTCAATACCTGCAGCCCTAAATGTGTCTCCTGCTGCGAGTAATACAGTAAGACCTTTTGAGTGGAACCTGCTCGCAATTTTCCCAATCGTAGTTGTTTTACCAACTCCGTTTACACCAACAGCAAGTATAACAAATGGACGATTTTCAGATGGAACGAGTGGATGTGGATGATTAAGAATTGATACCATCTCTTTTTTCAGTACTTCTTTAAGTGATGTAGCATCATTTACCTCTCCTTTTTTTGTCTTTTCTCTTAAGGAACCCATGATCTCTTCTACTGCCTTCATCCCAACATCAGCAGATATAAGTATCTCTTCAAGCTCTTCCAGGCTTTTTTCATCAATCTTTCTCCCTGTAAATAGTGATTCAACCTTTTCAATAAGACCTTTTCTTGTCTTTGTAAGTCCTTCCTTGAGTCTCTCAAAAAATCCCATGAATTCTCCTTGGAAGATAAATTATTATTTTATTTACATAGTTCTCTGGTGAAAAATTATATCTTAACAGCAGCAAGCTTGAGTAATTTAACCACTTCCTCATCAGAAACCTGTGTAAAATCATAATAGTATGAACCTACTGCCATGAAATCAATTGGGGTCTCTATGCATACAAATTCATCTACCATCTTTTCAATTTCTTCTACAACACTTGGTGATGCAACAGGAAGAGCTACGACAAGTTTATTTATTTTTTCTTCTTTCAATGTAGCAATAGCTGCTTTTATAGTTGCACCAGTTGCTACTCCATCATCAACGAGGATAATCGTTTTATCTTCAAGTCCATAAAGACTTTTTCCTTTACGGTAGAGTTTAACTCTACGGGAAATCTCTTCTCTCTGTGTTGAGATCTCGCTTTCTATATATTCTTTTGATATTCCATATGCATATATAAGATGGTCATTTAAAACTATAGTCGCTGTTTCAGAAACAGCACCAATTCCAAGTTCAGGTTGTCCGGGAAAACCTATTTTCCTAACAATTATAATATCAAGAGGCACATTCAGATTACGAGCTATTTCATATCCTGTTACAACGCCACCTCGCGGAAGGGCAAGCACGAGAACGCCTTCTTTACCTTTATATCCTTTTAGTCTTGAGGCAAGCTGAATACCTGCATCAGACCTGTTTTTGAACATAGTAACCCTCTTTTTTTTCTAAAAATATTTTAATCTGAGACTAAATTGCTGTCCAAGATATTTTGAAATGTGGCTGGATGCCAAAGAAACACATGACGACACCTTATAAAATTAATCCACATCCCTCTTCCCAGAAAGGATATATAAGCGTAATTTATATATCATACTTTAACAGAAAAAGGTCTTCCATACAATTATCCTTTCGATTCATTGTGTTTATGAGATATCCAGGTATAGTGCCTTTATTATTTTGGAAAAATATGCTAAAAAATATTTTGGTTCAAAGATTTGCATGTATTTTCTTCATCTCCTCCTCTTCAATTCCTAAACGGCTCATTAGTTCAAGGACACAGGCTTCAAAGAAAATAAGTGTGGAGATTTCAAAAAGAGAACCAAGGGGTGGAAGAGGTATACCCATAAGCTCTCTTGTAGTATAACCACTAATTTTTCTGGGTACCGCTTCTGAAGGAATCTGAACAACTATGTCTGCAAGGTTTGCAAGTTCGGATTTTGTGTCCCATGTAATAGCAGCAACCTTTCCCCCGAGACATTTAGAAGCCTTCGCAGTCTCCACTACCCATGTTGTTTTTCCTGAACCTGATACAGCAACGAGTGTGTCACCTCTTCTCATAGATGGTGTGATAGTTTCACCTACTATAAAGACCTTCTTTTTTAGATGAACAAGACGCATACCAAACGCTTTAGAAACCAATCCAGAACGACCAGCACCGATTATATATATGCGAGGTGTCTTAATTATAAGGTTAATGAAATTATCAAAATCTTTCTTAGATATCTCGTCAGTAACCTGTTTTATCTTATTTAAAAGATAAGGGTAATAGTTCATTGAGGTTTCCAGTTTATTATAGCCTCTTTAATTGTTTTTGCAGCCTCATCTGGTTTTTCAGCCTTTATGATATATCCACCAACTATGATAATAAAGGGTTGAAAAGGCATTATTAATGGAATGTCTTCTGGCTTGATCCCCCCTGCAATACAAAAAGGTATCTGTATTTCTTTCGTATAGTTTTCGAGACCTGAGAATGTTTTTTTGCATTTTCTCTGCTCATCAAGGGAAATATGTATACAAAAAAAGTCAGGTTTGAGATACTGGATTTCTCTTGATCTATACAACCAATCCCTTGAACCTATAAGATCAATGACAATTTTTTTGTTCTGTCTTCTTGTCTCTTCTATTGCACCTGTAATGGTCTCAACTGATGCCTGTGCGCATACACTTATCAAATCAGCTCCTGCATCAAAAGCCATCTTTGCCTCAAGTGCACCTGTATCCATTATCTTTAAGTCTGCAAATATATTCTTCTCCTGAAAATTCTTCTTAAGTGTTTCTACCACCCTTACACCTTCTGATTTAATTAACGGTGTTCCTGCCTCGATTATGTCAATATACTGATAGGTCAATGAAGCTATATTGAGGGCATCCTTAATATGCAGAAAATCAAGGGCTACCTGAAGAAGGGACATCCTATTGAAATAATAGAACTGTAAGAATTAATTGTCAAGATTTGTTTATGTATCATGAAAATTATTTATAATAGAAGTTAAAATACTTTATGTTTGATAAGAGATGTAAAAATTTACTGATTAGGGGGGTTAACTGGATTGGTGATGCTGTTATGACTCTCCCGGCGCTGAGGGCCATAAGGAAACACCTGCCAGAGGCAAAAATCTCTCTTTTAGTAAAGCCATGGGTCTCAGCGATATTTGAAAATAATCCTAACATAGATGAGATTATTTTATATGATGAAAGAAAACACAAGGGGCTATTAGGTAGAATAAGGCTATCAAGAATTTTAAGTAAAAAGGGTTTTTCCTGTGCCATTCTCTTTCAGAATGCCTTTGACGCAGCCTTAATCACATTTCTTGCAGGTATAAAAGAAAGGGTTGGATATAATAGGGACGGAAGGGGCTTTCTACTGACAGAGGCTGTTAAAGTCCCTAAAAAAGACATTAATAAACATCAAATATATTATTATTTGAACCTTCTTAAACAGATAGGGATAAATGCAAAATATTTAGACCCTTATATATTTATTTCACTCGATGAGAGGTCATCTGCAAGAAATCAGTTGAAGGAGATGAGGAGACCAATTATGGGGATAAATCCGGGAGCAGAGTATGGTTCAGCAAAAAGATGGCTTCCGGAGAGATTTGCTGAGGTTGCAGGTTGGTTTATTAAAGATAAAAATGGAAGTATCGTTATTTTTGGTAGCAAAAAAGAGGAAGATATTGCAGAGAAGATTGAACATTTAATCATTCGTCAACAGTTAACCGTCAACAGTCATCGGTCATTAGCAACAATAACAAATGACCAATGTCCAATGACAAATGACCGATTACTTAATCTGGCTGGGAAGATATCCCTCAGAGAGCTTATTTCTCTAATTTCAGAATGCGATATATTTTTAACGAATGATTCAGGTCCTCTTCACATTTCTTATGCAGTTGGCACTCCTCTGATAGCAATATTTGGCTCTACAGACCCTGAGTTAACAGGACCGCCTTCCAACATGATTGGTAATGTAGTTATAAACCATAAATTTTCATGCAGTCCTTGTTTTGAACGTACATGCAGAAATAATGATTTAAGGTGTATGTATGCGATAACATCAGATGATGTTTATTATGGAGTTAAAAGATTATTACCGGACAGACCAGCAGTATTTTTTGATAGAGATGGCACTTTATGTAAAGACACCGGGTATCTGAACAGATATGAGGACCTTCAGATTTTTCAAGAGGCTAATATTTTGCCTTTACTTAAAGAAAAGGGCTTCAAACTTATCGGACTGACCAATCAATCAGGTATAGCAAGAGGGATTATTAAAGAAGATTTTGTTAAAGATGTAAACAAGATTTTCATAGAGAGATATAAATTTGACGGTTTTTATTATTGCCCTCATCACCCTGATGAAAGGTGCTCATGCAGAAAACCTGAATTAGGAATGGCTCTCAGGGCGAGAGCTGAACACAAAATTGATTTCAAAAAATCCTATGTTGTAGGAGATAAAGAATCAGATATGCTTCTTGCAAAGGCAATGGGGGCAAAGGGGATATTCGTAAAAACAGGTCATGATAAAGAATCATTTAGTGCAGAATATAAAGCAAAGGATTTAAAGGAAGCAGTTGACTGGATATTAAAAAACCAGAATGTAATTTGCGAGGAATCACGATTAAGATATTAAGAGACCCCAGAAAAATTCTTATAGTCAAGCCGAGCTCTCTTGGTGACATTGTTCATAGCCTACCATTTTTAAATTGCATAAAGGAAAGATATCCAAAAGCAGAAGTCCACTGGGTCGTTGCAAATGGGCTTGAAGACCTGCTTATAGGCAATCCGATGGTACAAAAAATATGGGTAATAAATAAAGATATATGGAAAAAATTATCTCAAATTACCCGTTCAATTCGAGAGATTCGTGTTTTGCTCAGGGAACTCAGGAGAGAAAGATATGATATTGTTATAGATCTTCAGGGTCTTTTAAGAAGCGGTATTATTACAAGGGCAACAGGTTCTCGTGTAAGAATTGGTTTTAAAGAGGCAAGAGAAGGAAGCAGGTTTTTCTATACCCTCAAGATAGCAGGTGGTAAGAATATTCATGCTGTTGACAGGTATCTTAGAGTTGCTGCCTCTCTTGGGTGTGATATAAAAGAGGTATGTTTTCCTTTTCCATTGTCTTTTACCGCCGAAGTCCGAACTCCAGACTCGCAACTCAATGAAGATTATGCAGTCGTAGCGCCTGGTGCAAGATGGAAAACAAAGAGATGGTCTTCTAAGAAATTTGGTGAATTAGCATCGCATCTTCCAATAAAGACAGTAGTCATAGGAGGAAGAGGAGAAAAAGGTACTGCAAATGAAGTGGTTGAATATTCAAAAGGAATGTCTTTGTCACTTGCAGGAAAGACAGACCTTAAAGGTCTTATAGAAATAATCAAGGGAGCGAGGTTTATGATAAGTAATGACTCCGGACCCATGCATATTGCTGCTGCCTTGGGTATTCCTGTATTTGCTATTTTTGGTCCAACCGACCCTGCCAGAACAGGTCCTTATGGAGAAGGCCATACAATAATCAGAAAAGATATACCATGTTCACCGTGTTTCAAGAAAAAATGTAATGAAATGAAGTGCATGAAAGATATCTCAGTTGAAAAGGTTTACGGGATAATTAAAAAGGAATTAGACAGTATATAAACATCCTGCAAGGTTTAATTTAAAAATTTCTTCAAAAAGTCTGATAAGTTTCTATTTTTCCGTCAACCATTTTCAGAACCCTGTGGCATCTTGATGAAAGAGATTCATTATGTGTAACAATTACAAATGTAATCCCTTTTTCTTTATTAAGATTGATGAGAAGGTTGAAGATTTCTTCACCTGTTGGGGTATCAAGGTTTCCTGTTGGCTCATCAGCAAGGACTACTTTTGGATCAAGCATGAGAGCCCTTGCGACAGCAACACGCTGTTGCTCTCCCCCTGAAAGCTCCCCTGGTCTATGCCCTTTCCTTTCAGATAAACCCATCTCATCAAGGAGCTTTTCTGCTTTCTTTTTGATTTCTTTGCGCTTTGCGCCTGTCGCCTCACGCCTGATACTTATTAATCCCGGCATCATGACATTCTCTAATGCAGTAAATTCAGGCAGTAGGTGATGAAATTGAAATACAAATCCTATCATCCTGTTTCTGAACAAAGCAAGGGAATCCTCGTTAAGTGTAAAAATATCAACACCATCATAAAACACCTTACCAGAGGTTGGTCTATCGAGTGCGCCCAATATATGCAGAAATGTACTTTTACCCACGCCCGATGCACCGATTATTCCGACCATCTCACCTTCTTTGATTGAAAGGTTGATTCCTTTAAGTACAGGGAGCTCACCTGC
The DNA here is from genome assembly GCA_013388605.1 of Nitrospirota bacterium. Classification (GTDB taxonomy): domain Bacteria; phylum Nitrospirota; class Thermodesulfovibrionia; order Thermodesulfovibrionales; family SM23-35; genus JACAEY01. The sequence goes on from JACAEY010000045.1 coordinate 11,270, forward strand.
ATCCGTGGCGAAGGATTTCTTTAATTGTACTATTTCAATCAAGTTTCCCATATCAAAATCTGAAATTCTAATATCTAAATTCTAAACAAAATCAAATGTTCAAAATTATTTACCTTATGGACTCCTAAATTATATTGTTTTTAATTTTGGATTTTGCCCATTTGGTATTGTTTAGAATTTAATATTTCGAATTTAGAGTTTAATATTGGACTACTCATATCTCAACGGTTCCACAGGATCGAGCTTTGCTGCCTGTCTTGCAGGATAAATAGTTGCAAGAAAGCTTATGATAACAGCAGAAAGAGATACAGCAATGAAATCAGATATTTTCATCTTCACAGGTAGATGACTCAGATAATAGACATCAGGTGGAAGTTTAATGATCTGGTATGTGTTAAGAACATAGTTAAGAAGATATCCACAACCTACGCCTATTATAGTTCCTACAATCCCGATTAATAAACCCTGTAGCATGAAAATAGCCATAATTCCTTTATTAGTTGCACCCATCGCCTTAAGAATAGCTATTTCTCTGCTCTTTTCAAGCACATTCATAATAAGAGTGCTTATGATATTAAATGAGGCAACGAGGATTATAAGAACAAGGATTATGAACATGGCAAACTTCTCTAATTTTAAGGCTGAAAAGAGATTTTTATTCATCTGCATCCAGTCTTTTGCATGATAAGGGAATTTCAATTTTTTCTCCAATCTGTCTCTGATTATAGATGCCTTATAAATATCCTTTACCCTGATCTCTATACCTGTAATATTCTCACCGATTCCAAGAAATTCCTGGGCTGGCTTCATATCTGTAAATACAAGATTTGTATCATATTCGAACATTCCTACCTCAAATACAGCAGATATTCTGAACGGTTTTATTCTTGGAAGCATACCAAGAGGACCTATCTCACCAAAAGGTGAAACGATATTAATTTTGTCACCGGGAAATACACCGAGGCTTCTTGAAAGTTCCTTTCCTATGATTATACCGGGAATTCCATTTTTGTAAAAAAGGGCATCAGGATCACCTTCCACAATATGTTTAAATATATCTGTTGTCCTCGACTCCATATCAGGTTTTATTCCCTTCAGAAATACCCCATGTGCTTTATTGCTGGATGAGACCATTACCTGACCGAGAACAAATGGAGCAAAAGAGGATATTTCTTCTTCCCCTTCGAGTTTTTTGATTATGTCATTGTATTCAGAGATTGGTCCTCTGTAATCAAGAATAATAATATGTGCATTAACACCAAGTATTTTGTTCTGGAGGTCTTCATGGAAACCACTCATTACAGAAAGCACAACAAGGAGTGCCATAACGCCAAGGGAAACACCACCAATAGAGATAAGTGTGTTGAATGAGATACCTTTATGCCTTTTTTTAGATTTAAGATATCTAAGGGCTATAAATAAATGATAAGGAATGTTCATTTGAAAAATCCCAAACTCTAAATCCCATATTCCAAATAAATTCCAATAATCAATTTCCAAATTCCAATCTGCTTTGTTATTGTGATTTGGTCATTGGTAATTATTTGATTATTGGTGCTTGAAATTTGGGACTTTCTTATTCTCATTGTTCTGGTTTTAATTGCGGGAACAGGATAACGTCACGGATAGATTGAGAATTAGATAGAACCATAACGAGCCTATCTATTCCTATTCCTTCACCTGCAGCAGGAGGCATCCCATATTCAAGTGCCCTAATAAAATCTTCATCCATATTTTGTGCTTCTTCATCTCCTATATTTTTTTCTTCAATCTGTTTGAGAAAACGCTCACGCTGGTCAATAGGATCATTCAGCTCTGAAAATGCATTTGCGATCTCTTGTGATGCAATAAATAGTTCGAATCTTTCGACAAGATTTGAATCCTGAGATTTTCTTTTTGCAAGGGGTGAAAGCTCAATGGGATAGTCTGTGATGAAGGTTGGCTGAATAAGCTGTGGCTCCACTATTTCTTTAAATATCTCATCAAGGATTTTACTTAAAGAGACACTATCTTTTATCTCTATACCATGTTCTTCAGCCCATATTTTTGCTTTTTCTCTATCATTGAGTATTTCCGAAGGGAAATTATTCTGTATAAGGGCATCAAACATTGGGATCCTTGGCCATGGTGGTGTAAGATCTATCATAGTGTCACCATAAGGTATTTTTAGAGTACCTATTGTCTTATTTGCTACATAGGTTATCAATTCTTCTGTGAATGACATAAGAAAGTTATAGTCTCTATAAGCTACATAGAATTCAAGCATGGTAAATTCAGGGTTGTGTTTCGTGGAAATACCCTCATTTCTAAAATTTCTGTTAAGTTCATAAACACGTTCATAACCTCCAACAAGGAGCCTTTTCAGGAAGAGTTCAGGAGCGATTCTGAGATAGAGGTCAATACCAAGGGCTATATGATGTGTCTTAAAAGGTTTTGCTGTTGCCCCTCCTGGAATTTGTTGCATCATCGGTGTTTCGACCTCTATAAATCCATTTGTTTCAAGAAAATCCCTTATGGCTTTTATAATTGCACCCCTTTTCATGAAAGTCTTTCTCACATCAGGGTTTACAATTAAATCAACATATCTTTGCCTGTATCTCGTCTCAATGTCTCTCAGGCCGTGCCACTTCTCGGGAAGTGGTCTCAGGGACTTTGTGAGTAATACAAAATCCTCTACTTCTACAGTAAGTTCGTTCGTTTTTGTCCTGAATAATCTTCCTCTCAGCCCTATGATATCACCAATGTCAAGCTTCTTTAGAAGTTTCTGTTTTTCACCGAGAATTTCCCTTTTAAAGTAAATCTGTATCTTCCCTGTAATATCCTGTATATGGGCAAAAGCAGCCTTTCCAAAGTCACGCATTGAGATAATTCTGCCTGCAAGGGAACATGTGGAAGGATTTGTCTCAAGGTTCTCTTTTGAATAAGCCCCGAATTTATTCAGTATGTCTGAGGCATGATCCTGTGCATAAAAAGGACCTCCAAATGGTTCAATCCCAAACTGGCGCAATTCCTCAAGTTTCTTGATTCTCTGTTCTATAAGTTCATTAATGTCTTTCATTCATTTTCTTCTTGCTTGTATTTTACAGGTTAAGGATTATAATTAGTAATTTTAAACTAAGTCAAATGACTTGTGCTGAGGATATAGTGCTTTTCTTCCTTTGCCTGCTGTGTTTAAGGATTGTATAATAGTAAAACTTTTAATGGAGGTTTTTAATGATAAAAAAATTACAGGAGACGATTGAAGTAAAAGACGGGACTATTTCTGTGAAAGATAGGACTTCAGTAAGGAATATGATGGACAGGATTATTTATAATGCTGTTTTCGAAACCAATGAAGAAAAAAGAAAAGCACTCTTTTTACTCATTAAGGAAATTGCAAAGGCGTGTGGAGCAATGCCATCATCTGTCCAAGGGCTTTATGAGGAGATGGGGAAAAATTATCTTGGTTTCACAGTTCCAGCCATGAATATCAGAGGTCTTACTTATGATGTTTCAAGGACAGTATTTAGAAAGGTATTGGAGATGGAGGTTGGAGCATTTATATTTGAGATTGCAAGATCAGAAATAGGATATACAAAGCAGAGACCTCTTGAGTATTCGACAGTTATACTTGCCGCTGCCGTAAGAGAGGGTTTTGAAGGTCCTGTTTTTATACAGGGTGATCATTTCCAGGTTGTAAGAAGGAATTTTTTGAGTAATCCTGATGCAGAAATAGATTATATTAGAGGGCTTATAGCAGAGGCTATAGATGCTGAGTTTTATAATATTGATATCGATTCATCTACACTTGTTGACCTTGAAAAGCCAAATGTGATGGAACAGCAAAGACCTAACTTTGAGAAGACTGCAGAACTTGCAGAGCATATAAGGAAAATACAACCTACTAATGTTGATGTTTCTATCGGTGGCGAGATCGGGGAGATTGGTGGAAAGAATAGCACACCTGATGAATTGAGAGCATATCTGGATGGATTCAAGAAAACATTCAAGGGAGTAAAGGGATTGAGTAAGCTTAGTGTCCAGACAGGCACGACTCATGGAGGTGTTGTCCTTCCTGATGGGAGTCTTGCAAAAGTCAAGATAGATTTTGAGACCCTGCGTGTCTTATCAGACCTTGCAAGAAGGGAATATAGACTTTCAGGATGTGTTCAGCATGGAGCATCAACTCTTCCAGAAGAGGCATTCAATATGTTCCCTGAAACCGGTACTTCAGAGGTCCACCTTGCAACAGGTTTTCAGAATATCATCTATGATAGCAAACACCTTCCAGGAGAATTTAGAAACGAGATATATAATTTCATCAAGACAGAGTTCGCAAAAGAAAAGAAAGAAGGACAAACAGAAGAGCAGTTTATCTACAACACAAGAAAGAAGGGATTTGGTCCTTTGAAGAAGAAATGGTGGGATCTCTCTGATGAGGTAAAGGAATTAATAATGAAAGAACTTGGATCAAGGTTTCAGCTACTTTTTGAGAAACTTAAAGTTGGGGAAACAGTTGAGATTGTTAGAAAGACTGTCAAACCTATCATTGTAAAGAAGGAGATCCCGGCGGTAGTTATGTCATTCTTTAATGACTGAAACGAATCCTTAAAAATTATCTTTTAACCCGTATTACGCAAGGGTGTAGCCGCAACCTTTAGGTTGCGTGGATTTATAAAACTTTTAAATCACTTTTATGAAATTTAAAACGTAGGCTAAAGCCTGCGGCTACAAGGGTTTTATAGTAAGCCTTGCGTAATTCGGGTTTAACTAACTTATTCACGTTCTATAAGCTTTATTTGTCTTGATGTAATCTTCTGTTAAGTCGCATGTCAAGATCTTTGTAGAGGATTTACCAAGTTTAAGATCAACGGTTAATCTGATTTCTTTCTCTCTTAAAATTTTCTCTGCTTCTTTTTCTTTTCCAGCAGATAAACCATTAACAACAGTTTTGACACCTCCAAAATAGATGTCTACTTTTTCTTCTTCTATTTTGATGTCTGAATGTCCAATAGCTGCCATTATCCTTCCCCAGTTAGGGTCATTTCCATAGATAGCAGTTTTTACAAGATTTGAATTTGCTATTGCAAAAGCTGCCTTTTCAGCTTCTTTCTCACTTATTGCACCTTTCACTTCTACCTCTATCAACTTTGTTGCTCCCTCTCCATCCTTCACAATTAGCTTTGATAATCCGTATGTAACATCATGAACTGCCTTTCTAAATGAAGAGTAGGATCTTGATTTCATAGTAATTAGGTTATTACCTAACATGCCATTTGCCATTATGAGGACAGTATCATTTGTTGATTGACAGCCATCTACAGTTATTCTGTTAAAAGACATTTTGACTGCTTCCTTCAATGTTTTATCAAGAGTCTTTTCCTCAACTGCAATATCAGTTATCAAAAAGCATAGCATCGTTGCCATATCCGGACATATCATACCAGCACCCTTACAAATTCCAACTATGGTTCCAGTTTTATTTTCTATTAATAACTTCCTTCTGATAATTTTGGGGAAGGTATCTGTGGTCATTATTGCCTTTGCAACGTCTTCTATCTTTGATTTGCCCATATTCCTTATTAGTTCTGGAATTTTTCTTATAATCTTTTCCGTCGGAATAGGTACCCCTATCACTCCAGTGGAACAGATATATATGAAGGAAGGTTTTATCTTAAGGCTACGGGCGATGTGCTTTATTATCTCCTTGGCCTCTTTTATGCCTCTCTTGCCTGTACAAGCATTTGCGTTTCCGCTGTTGATGACTATAGCCTGACCCTTGCCTGATTCTATTTTTTTCATATCTAATCTGACAGGCGCTGCCTTAACCTTATTTGTTGTAAATGTGCCTGCCATATTAGCTTCTACTTTAGAATATATAAGGGCAAGGTCCTTCCGATGAGGGTTTTTGATTGATGCTTCTACAGTAGAGAAGATAAACCCTTTTGGGATCATATTAAGCTTAAGGAAATAAACCGGGTAAATCGAGTGCGGTCTTTTCATCAAAGCCCATCATTATATTCATGTTTTGTATAGCCTGGCCAGATGCACCCTTCATTAAATTATCTATCGCAGTGACGGCGATGAAGGTATTTGTCCTTTTGTTCACGAAGATACCTATTTCGCAGTAATTCGTCCCGCGAACATTCTTTACATTAGGTAATTTACCTTCTTCAAGTAATTTTATAAATGGCTCATTTATATATGTGTTTCTATAAATCTCTATGATATTTTTTATATCAACCCTTTTTAAAAATTTCGAATATATAGTCGTAAGAATACCTCTATCAAAAGGAGCTATATGGGGAGTAAAGTTAACTTTTACGTTTTTCCCTGCAATGGCAGAAAGTTCCTGTTCAATCTCTGGTATATGACGGTGGTTTGTAATAGAATATGCCCTGAAGCTTTCATTTACCTCACAATATGAGAATGTTATATCAGATTTTCTCCCAGCTCCACTTATGCCAGACTTTGAATCTATGACAACAAAATTAATATCAATAAGTTTGTTTTTAATTGCTGGATATAGTCCAAGAATTGCCCCTGTAGGGTAGCAACCTGGATTGGCAATAATATCAGCATTTGAGATTTCATTCCTGTAAAGCTCTGGAATTCCATAAATAGCTTTTTTAAGAGTATTCGGAAATCCATGAGTCACCTTATACCATTCTTGATATATTTTTGCATCTTTAATCCTGTAATCTGCAGATAGGTCAATCACTTTCTTGCCATGCAGGAAAATGAAATTTACTGCTTCTTGAGACTCTCCATGTGGAAGTGCTAAGAAAAACAGGTCTGCCTTATGAAGAATTTTGTCTATTTTCATAGGCTCATAACTTAGATTTGAATATTTATGAAGATTGGGGAAAAGATCTGTTACAGTTTTTCCTGCTGACCTTTCTGAGGTTACTGCTGTAACTGTTACTAATGGATGATTTGAAAGTACGCGGAGTAACTCACCGCCTGTATAACCACTTCCTCCACATATTGCTATTTTTAGCATCCCATCGGCCATCGGTAATCAATCATTGGCCATTAATATATTTCATATTTTTTAATTTTTTAAGATTGACTATTAATCAATGATTAATGACCGATTATCTCTTGGAGAACTGGAATCTTTTTCGTGCGCCTTTCTGTCCGTATTTTTTTCTTTCTTTTTCTCGTGGGTCTCTTGTAAGGAAACCCTCTTTTTTCAGACGGGAACGGAGATCATTATCCATATCTACTATCGCCCTTGCTATTCCATGCCTTATAGCTCCAGCCTGTCCTGAAAGCCCGCCACCTGTTACTTCTGCAATGATGTTGTATTTTCCGGTTAAACCTGCAAGTTCAATAGGTTGGCGTAGCATCATCCTTAAAGTTTCTCTCGGGAAATAGATATTAGCAGGTTTATCGTTTACAATTATCTTGCCGTCTCCAGGGGTAATGATAACTCGTGCCCTTGATGATTTTCTTCTTCCGGTAGCATAATATTGTATTTCAACCATTTAAACTCCTTTAATTATAAAATCTGCTTTTCTTATCTTCACCATCCTTATTATCTTATCATTTAAGATCCAGTTTTTCAGGTTTCTGTGCCTTATGAGGGTGGTCAGATCCTTTATATACTTTGAGTTTTTTTAATATTGACCTTCCGAGTCTTCCCTTTGGAAGCATCCCCCACACTGCATCGGTTATAATTTTTTCGGGTTTTCTTTTTAAAAGGTCTTTTGCTGATTCAGACTTTAAACCACCGGGATAACCTGAATGGTAATAGTAAATCTTTTTATCAAGTTTTTTGCCAGTTAACTTTATCTTATCAGCATTTATAACGATTATGAAATCTCCTGTATCAATATTAGGGGTGAACACAGGCTTATTTTTACCTCGTAGGTATGTTGCTATCTTTGTTGCAAGTCTCCCGAGAACAGCACCTTCTGCATCAATAAGGTACCACTTTCTTTCTACCTGTCCTTTCCGAGCAAATTGAGTCTTCATGTTATTTACCTTCTTCTATAGATTATAGAATTAAATAAAATAATATAATCTTAATATTGTTGTCAAATGGTCTGCTCTTTCGGTGTGCATCTACAATCTTTCATTAATCTAATTATAATCTCCATCTAAGTTTCCCTACAATATTTAATCTTTTCATTAAAAGCAATATTCTTAAATCCACTTGGCAAAATGTCGCCCAACGGTTATGCTCCATTATGATGTGATAGTTTCAGAAAGAAGCTGATTGATCGGAGCCTATACACAGCCCTATGGGCTTTCATTAGTTCCTCAACATTCTTCCTATTTTATAACAAAGGAACCCTATGCTAACTTGTCAGCCAAAACAGGATGGATATGATCAAATGATGACAACTCCAATATATGCCAGCATACACTTTTTTGATAAAACTATACACAAAAAGGGGCATTTAAACAACAGCACAGGAAGGCGATGACTGGGATGTTTTTAAAGATGTATTGTATGCTGTTTTTGTAACTTTCTCATTTATTTAATCCCTCCATGTAGGTTTATTTTTAATTCTGATGTAAGCTATACTGTTAATAAGTGCTTATTTTATATAAGGATTCGACGTGTAAGGAATCCGGGATCGGAGTGGGAAAATACTCAATTATTTCATTTATTTAAATCAGGCGGAGGAACACAGTGCCTTTTTTAGGTGAACTTTTTGTAAGTGAGATATTGAAGAAACCTGTGCTCGACCCAAAGGGTGATGAGCTTGGTAAGGTTAAAGACCTTGTAATTGTAAAAGGCGAGCCTCTACCAAAAGTATCCTCGCTTGTAATAGAGAGGAAAAAGGGCATTTATAAACTTCCCTGGACAGATCTGAATATATTCAATAAAAGAATAATATCTGCAAAAATATATAGCGATATACTCCAGTCATATCAGCTCAATGAAGAAGACCTTTTACTCGTCAGGGATATACTCGATAAACAGATTGTTGATATAAACGGTGTAAAAGTAGTAAGGGTAAACGATGTAAAACTTGAGGGTTATGACACAGAAGCGGTTCTTATTGCTGTTGATGTAGGCATGAGAGGAATACTGCGTAGGCTTGGCATCGAAAGAAGTGGAGAAGACCTCATGAGATTTTTCAAGAAACGCCTTCCTTATAATCTCATAAGCTGGAATTACTTACAGCCCCTTGCACCAAAACTCACAACAATCTCTCTAACGGTACCAAGACAGATGCTGTCAGAATTACACCCTGCTGATATAGCTGATATAATCAGTCAGGTCTCCCATCAAGAGGGTACAAGTTTTATTAAAGGTCTTGATGTAGATGTAGCAGCAGAGGCTTTATCAGAACTCAAACCAGAGACACAGGTTGAGATAATAAGTGAACTTGACACCGACAAAGCTGCTGACATTATTGAGGAGATGCCACCTGATGAAGCAGCTGACATCCTGAGCGACCTTCCTGTGGATAAGGCAAAAGAGATACTTGAGAGTATTGAAAAAGAAGAGGCAGAAGATATACAGGAACTTCTCAGCCATGAAGAGGATACAGCAGGTGGTTTGATGACTAATGAATTCATTGCATACTCTCCTGAAACTACTGTAAAAGAAGCAATGGAAAGACTCAAAAAAGATGCTGAGAGTATTGAGACTGTTTATTACATCTATATTATCGATAATATAGATGAGAAACTCATAGGTGTAATTTCTCTAAGGGATCTTCTTCTTGCCGAGCAGACCGCAAAACTTTCGGATATTATGGTAACAAAACTCAAGACAGTAACTCCTGAGACAGATGAGATGGAAGTTGCAAAGTTAATATCTAAATATAACCTCGTTGCTATTCCTGTCGTTGATACTGAAGGTTATCTGCTCGGTATTGTCACTATTGATGATATTATAGACAGGATTTTACCACCTTCAGCTAAGAGACTGAGGAGGAAGGTATGAACCTTTGGAGAAAAATCATCTTCTTTCTTTCCGTCATGGGGCCCGGGATAATAACCGCAAATGTTGATAACGATGCAACCGGTATTACAACATATTCTGTTGCTGGAGCACACTTCGGTTATTCCCTCCTTTGGGTATTAATACCAACTACTATTGCTTTAATAGTAATACAGGAAATGATAGGAAGAATGGGCGTTATAACAGGAAAAGGTCTCTCAGATCTTATTAGGGAAAATTATGGTATAAGGTCAACATTCTTTGTGATGGTTGTTTTGCTCTTTGCAAATTTTGGAACAACTGTTGGTAATTTTTCAGGATGGGCTGCAAGCATGGAAATTATTGGTCTGACCAAATATTTAATGGTGCCTTTGGGAGCACTATCAATATGGATTCTCGTTACAAGAGGTGGTTACAGAATAGTGGAGCAAATACTTCTCGTAGCATGCCTGCTTTACCTTGGGTATGTAATCTCCGGTTTCATGGCGAAACCAGATTGGACAGAGGTCTTAAGAGGTACTTTTTTACCTCAAATAGAATGGGGATTTGAATATATTTTTCTGAGCATTGCTATTATCGGAACAACAATTACTCCATGGATGCAGTTTTATCTTCAGGGATCTATAGCAGATAAAGGTATAAGAAAAGAGGATTACAAGCTATCGAGACTTGATGTAATAATAGGTTGTTCCTTAACAGATCTTGTTGCCTTTTTTATAATGGTAACCTGTGCAGTCACATTATTTGCAAATGGGATAAGGATTCATGAAGCCTCAGAAGCAGCTCTGGCATTGAAACCCTTTGCAGGTACTTATGCATCTTTTTTATTCGCTATCTGTTTAGCGAATGGTTCACTCCTTGGCTCAATAATTGTCCCCCTTTCGGCTGCTTATTGTATTTGCGAGGCAATGGGGTGGGAAAGAGGCATAAATAAAACTTTTAAAGAAGCGCCTCAGTTTATGTGGATATACACATTATTAATAGTAATACCTGCATTTTTGGTACTTATACCAGATATGCCATTAGTTATTCTTATGGTTATTGCCTCATTTTTAAACGGAATACTTTTGCCCATAGTCTTGGTCTATGCAATATCACTTGTCAATAATAGAAATATAATGGGAGATTATGTCAATTCAAAGGGATATAATTACATTTCATGGGGAACAGTGATTGCACTTATTGCCCTCACTATATTTATCCTTATGACAACAATAATACCACATGTTTAGATGGTTAAAGCAATAGAATGGTTTAATAGTAAAGTAGCTATCCTTGACCAAACAAAACTCCCTTTTGAAATAACTTTTGTTGAATGCACTGATTATAGGGAGATAGCAGAATGCATCAGAACTATGAAGATCAGAGGAGCACCTGCTATTGGTATTGCTACAGCAATGGGTATTGCACTCGGTGCTCAAAACATAAGGGCTGAAAATTTTGAAAGGTTTGTAGAAAGCCTTGAATTAATTTTCATTGAAATGCTTTCAACAAGACCAACTGCTGTAAATATTAAATGGGCCGTAGAAAGAATAAGAAGTCTATTAATAAAAAATAGACATGAATCTATAGACAAAATAAAAGAACTAATTATAGAAGAAGCAAAGAAGATACAGGAAGAAGATATTGAAGTAAATAAGGCAATTGGAAGATGGGGAGCTGGATTTATAAAAGATGGTTGTAAAATTCTTACCCACTGTAATGCAGGGTCTCTTGCAACAGGTGGTTATGGTACTGCAACAGCTCCAATGTTCGTTGCAAAAGAACAGGGCAAGAGTTTCGATGTCTTTGTTGATGAAACCCGCCCCTTGCTTCAGGGAGCAAGACTAACAGCATGGGAGCTCTCTCAGAAGGGGATTCCTGTAATCCTTATTACAGACAGTACTGCAGGTACATTAATTAAAATGGGAGAGATAGACCTTGTAATAGTCGGCACTGATAGGACAGCAAGTAATGGAGATGTTGCAAACAAAATCGGTACATATACTCTTGCCGTCCTCTGTAAGGAACACGAAGTTCCTTTTTATGTTGCAGCACCTTTAAGTAGCATAGATTTTTCTATTTCAAATGGAGAAGAAATTCCCATAGAAGAAAGAGACCCTGAAGAAGTAACTCATATATTCGGAAAATATCAGATAGCACCTGACGGTATAAAAGTTAAAAATATTGCATTTGATGTTACCCCAAATAAATTTGTTACAGCTATAATTACAGAAAAAGGTGTCTTCAGACCAAAGCATTTAAAAAAACTTATAGATGAAAAGGTAAACTTAGAAAAATATAGACTCTATCCTACTTAATAAAAAACATGATAAAACCACAGAAAAAGCTTAGTACTGACAAAACGCTTTATAAACTTACCCATCCATAAATTTTTAAATTATTCAAATTTCCTGAGTTACCATATAATTGACGATTAGTAACCTCAAGTTTTATTATTACTATCACCATGTTAAAGCCTGAAAAACAACTTGAAATCATAAAAAGAGGAGTAGTTGAGATAATAGTCGAGGATGAGCTTCTTAGAAAACTTGAGAAGTCATTTAAAGAGAAAAGACCACTCAAGATTAAGGCAGGATTTGACCCAACTGCCCCTGACATACATTTAGGGCATACAGTGCTTCTTGAAAAGATGAGGCAATTCCAGGAACTCGGACATGAGGTGATATTCCTTATTGGTGATTTTACAGGTACGATAGGAGACCCAACTGGAAGGTCTGAAACAAGAGTTCCTCTGACAAAAGAGGATGTTTTGAGGAATGCTGAAACCTATAAAAAACAGGTCTTTAAGATATTAGACCCTGAAAAGACGAAGGTTAGATTCAACAGCGAGTGGCTTGCAAATATGAATGCAATGGAATTAATAAAACTCGGTGCAATGCAAACAGTAGCACGGATGCTTGAGAGGGAGGATTTTAAAAAAAGATTTAAAGCCCAGCAGGATATAACAATCCTTGAATTTTATTACCCTTTATTTCAGGCATACGATTCTGTATATCTTAGAACAGATGTTGAACTTGGGGGAACTGACCAGAAATTCAATATGTTAATGGGAAGGACTATGCAAAGGAAGATGGATATTGAAGAACAAGTAATTATTTTGATGCCTCTGCTTGAAGGTCTTGACGGTATCAATAAAATGAGCAAGAGTCTTGGAAATTATATTGGAATTACTGAACCACCAGATGAGATATATGGCAAATTGATGTCTATAAGCGATGAACTTATGCTGAGATACTATGAACTTCTCAGTCATACATCCTTAGAAGAGCTTAATTTACTAAAAGTAGGGATACAAACAGGAAGGGTTCATCCAAAGATGGCTAAAGAGAATCTTGCAATTGAAGTTGTTGAGAGATACTGGAGTAAAGATGAAGCTATAAAGGCGAAAGAGAAGTTTGATCTTATCTTTAAACAAAAGGGCTTGCCAGATAAAATCCCAATATATTCTATGAAAGAAAGTAAAAATTGGCTACCCCAAATAATGAAAGATATTGGGTCAGTAAAAAGCACGAGTGAGGCTATAAGACTCATCAGGCAGGGCGGTGTAAAACTGGATGGTTCTTTTGTAAAAGATACCAGCACCACTCTCCTACAAGGTGAGCATATTATTCAGGTAGGAAAGAGAAGGTTTTTTAAAGTAAAAGTAGATGCATAGTAATTCTACATAAATATATTTTGCCCTACCTAAAATTCTAACTACAGGTGTCTCTTCGCAAGTTCCAAAAGGCCATAGATCTTTAAATCAATAAGGTTACCTTCTAATTTTAATGTAGATAATTTATCATAAATTTCATCAATTGGAATCTTTAGGACTTCTATATCCTCTGCCTCATCTCTATCTCCTATGCCTTTAAAATCAAGTCCTTTTGCAAGAAAAGCAGTGAGGACCTCTCCCGAAGCCCCTGAGGAAAGAGGACCCTCTCCGATATAGATAATTTCTCTTGCATTATAACCTGTCTCCTCAATAAGTTCCCTTTTTGCAGCATCTTCAAGGGAGTCCCCTTTTTCATTAAGACCAGCAGGAAATTCAATAACATATCTATTCACAGGTGGTCTAAACTGTCTTGTAAGTATTACTAATCCATCATCTGTTAAAGGCACGATAACGACAATACCCCTACAGTGGACTCTCTCAAATGATTCCCAATTCCTGACCAAACCTGATGAATCAACATATGTTATAAGAACAGCCCTTAGAAATTTTCCTTCCCAGAGGGTCTTCTTTTCAATTATTCTGACTTTTTCATAAAATGTCATATAATGAAATTGCCTTATCCTGCATAAAGTGGGATCTTAATTTGGAAGGTCGTGGAATCACTATCAGTGAAGACCTCTATATGTCCCTGCATAGATTTTATAAACCTGTAGATAATATTTAAACCCCTCCCTTTAACCTCTCCCTTTCTTATCTGTTCCATATTCTCCGTCGGAATTTTACCTGTATTCCGAATCTCAAAACATGCAAGATCGCCACTCTTATAACTCTTGATGGATAACTCTCCCCCTTCCTCAGGTATTGCCTTAGTAGCATTGTCAAGCAAATTGTCAAGAACACGTTCAAGTGCAAAAGGATAACAGTAGATGAATAAACCTTTCTCTAATGCATTCTGAATAAGTTTAATATTAATTCTTTTCTGTTCCTTTATAGCTTCTTCATTAATCCTAAAACGACTTTTTAGAACTTCTGTTAGATCAACAACTCTTTCATGCCCTTCGACATCTGGATATATTGCTATTTCCTGCATACGTATGGCTTCACTCACAACAATATCGAGATATTCTTCTATTTTTTCTTTTACCACCTCGAGATTTTTTTCTCCAAGTAGTCTTTTTGCCCTCTTTGCAAAACCTGCAATCGCAACACCCGGATTTTTAAAATCATGCAGGATATCGTGCAGTTTCTCAATTCTCAATGCCTTCATGATCTCCTTTCCGAAAAAACTTAAAAGCTCGATCTCCTGTTCTGTAAACTCCTGACGTCTGTCTGTAGCATAAAAAACCAGAAAATAATTAACCTCCTTTCCCACTTTAAGTGGTATCAAGAGGACAGAATTAACATTGTGTTTTGATGCATATCTTCTTAATTCTTCATTTGACAATTCACTCCTTAGGGGATCCTTTATCAATAAATAAGAAGAGTTTATCCTTTCATATTCATAATCACCTCTTTTTTCAGTCCCATTAATTAATACATCAAGATAGGGATGGTCTTTTATTGCAAATATGCATCCTTTATTATGAGTCTCCTGTCCAGGTGGGTATTCAAGTTCAATCTGGACATGTTCTCTGTCTTTGCTAATACTGAAAAGGGAGCAGGATTCTATATTAATGATATCTACAAGTTCAGGAATCATGAGCTTGAATACATCTTTCATCTTTATACCTTCACGATGACTGAGTTTTACAAATATCTTTTCTACAATCTTCTCCTTGAGGATATTCAGTTTCTGAAGCTCAAGGATATGTTTTTTTGCCAGCACATAGCTTGCTCTTCTTGCAAGCAATTCAGCAGTAGTTACCTCAAGTGGCTCAAATTCTCTGTCTGCTTCTCTGTAATATATCTGAATTGTCCCGAGTATGTCAGGTTTATCCTCAAAAAATCCTGGTATGCTGATGGGTACTGCTAAAAGTGAATTAAATCCGTGCCTTTTAACAACATCTTTATCGAGATAGTCTGGTTCAAGAAGAATATTTGGCACAATATAACTCTTACCGCTCTTTATGACCTTTCCTGCCACCGACTTTTCAGCAGGTATATTTTTTAATCTTTCAGTTTCTGCGTATCTATACGATCCGAAGGCAACAAGTCTATTTGTTTCAGGATCAAAAATTCTTATTGTAGCTGCTTCTGCGTGGAGGAATCCAACAACTTTGTTTGCAACGGTCTCAAGAATTTCCTTCCATGAGAGAGTTGGACTTATACTTATTACGTCTTCTACAGCCTTTATTACTTCTTCTACCTGTGCAGAGAGAAAATATTTTCTTATATATCCTGCAAGGTTATTAATTTCTTTTACAGATAAATTATATTTTGCAAGGACTGGATTAGATCTTAGATAGTTTGCTATTGTTTCATGCATGGTATTATTATTGAAACAGAAGCATTTTTTATTAAATTAGGGTTCTTTTTAGAATATATTAAAAATATGATTTCTTCAATATGGAGGTCATCGGACCCTTTAAAAAAAGATTATAATAACCTTGACTTTAAAAGTAGAGCTATCCTATCATCAAAAAATGGAAGTTCAAGAGGTTTTCAGACTATACGAATCTGAATTAAAATCAGTTGAAAACAGGGTGAAGGACCTATTTAAAAGCATTGCCCCGCCAGTTCCCTTGATTGGCAGACATCTTATTGAAAGTGGAGGAAAAAGACTTAGACCACTCTTGCTTCTTCTCAGTGCTGATTTATCAGGCTACAAAGGAGAAGACCGATTAGAGCTTGCTAGTATTATTGAATCAATACATACCGCTTCCCTTCTTCATGATGATGTTGTTGATGGAGCTGAGAAAAGAAGGGGAAAATTACCCGCCCATTCAATATGGGGAAACCAGATTGTCATACTTGTTGGTGACTTTCTTTATGCTAATGCACTTAGACTTGCTGTAATGTATAAAAACCAGAAAATCATGGAGACACTTTCTACAGCAACAACACGCATGACAGAAGGAGAAATCCTACAGCTTTCAAAGATAGGAGATCCCGATATAACAGAAGAGGAATATCTTAATATTATATCTGCAAAAACGGGAGCTCTTATTTCTGCTGCATGCAGAATAGGTGCAATACTTGGTTCACTGCCCGAAGATAAAGAGAACGCCCTCTCGTATTATGGCATGAAAACCGGAACCTCTTTCCAGATGGCAGATGATATACTCGATTATATAGCTGAAGAAGGAAAACTCGGAAAGCATCTTGGAAAAGACCTCAAAGAAGGTAAAATAACACTTCCTATGATTTATCTCTTAAAAGTAGCCTCTGATAAAGAGTCAGATGAGGTTAAGAAAATCATTAATGATGGTTTCAATCAGGATGACCTTAAAAGGGTTAAAGAGCTTTTCAAAAAACATGATGTTCTCAGACTGTCTCTGCAGAAGGCCCGTAATCTTATAGCCGATGCAAAGGCAGAACTCGAGGTATTCCCTGATTCTCCAGCACGAGAAGCATTATTTACTTTAGCTGACTATGTTTTATCAAGGAGTAAATAATGCATCCACTTGTTAAACTTGTAAAGGAAAGTATAGAGACATACATAAAAGAAAAGAAGGTCATTGATCCTCCTAAGAATCTCTTACCTGAAATGGTTGAAAAGGCAGGAGTCTTTGTATGTATCAAAAAACATGGTCATCTTAGAGGTTGTATAGGGACTTATAATCCATGTTGTGACAATGTAGCTCTTGAAACGATAAGGAATGCCATATGCGCTGCAACAAGAGATCCGCGATTCAATATTGTCACTGAAAATGAACTCAAAGACCTTGAGTATTCTGTTGACATTCTTTCACCTCCCCAAAAAGTAACAGACCTCACTGAGCTCAATCCCAAAAAATATGGGATAATAATTGTTAGTGGAAACAAAGGGGGAATCTTGCTTCCTGATCTCGAAGGTGTAAATACAATAGAAGAGCAGATTAATATAGTAAAAATGAAGGCATTTATAGCTCCAGAAGAAGACTTCGAAATCTATAAATTTGAGGCAAAAAGATATAAATGATCGACATCCCTATCAAAGGCAACATCAGGGAATTCAGCATTCCAAAGATCCTTCTCTATTTAAACAGAAACAGAAAAACAGGTATTTTAATTATAAAAACCCACACCTTTAATAAAAAGGTTTTCATGGAAAAGGGAGATGCTATCTTTGCGTCTTCAACATATGAAGATGATAGATTAGGTGAAATGCTTGTAAAAGCTAAAAAGATAACAATACAACAGCTTGAAGAATCTGTGGAACTCCTCAAACTAAGAAAAAAGAGGCAGGGTGCTATACTCGTTGAACTTGGTTATCTTACACCAAAAGACCTTTTCTGGGGTGTTAAATATCAGGTAAAAGAAATTATTTACAGCCTTTTCACTCTTGACTATGCTGATTATAAATTTATTGAAGGACACCCTGAAAATGAAGTAATTACACTGAAGATGAGCATGGGAAATCTAATATATGAGGGGATTAAAAGGATAAACAATCTCAATCTCATAATGAAGGAGATAAATATAAATTCTGTCTTAAAGCTCAGCACAGACCCTGTAAGTCTCTTTCAGGATATAGAGCTCAACGAAAAAGACAAAAAATTACTCTCAAGGGTAGATGGTAAAAAAACTGTTAAAGAACTTGCTGACAGCTCTCCTGAAGGTTCATTTGAGGCATTAAAAATACTCTACGCTCTCTGGTGTACAGGTACACTTCAAGAAAAAGAGGAGACCGAAAAAACAAAAGTCCCCTTATTAGAAATTCTTGAGCCTATCCCTGAAGGAGAAGATACTTTTATAAAAAGGGTGAATGAGATATATCTAAAACTCGATAGCCTTTCTCCTGAGGAGCTACTTGAAGTCGATAAAAATTTTGATGAAGAAACACTAAAAAAGAATTACTATAGGTTAATAAAGGAATTTCATCCCGATAGGTATTATGCTTCTTCTGACCGTTCTATTAAAGATAAATTAATAGCTATTTTAGAAGCAATAAAGATGGCTTATTCCATTCTTGAAGAAGATTTGAGATCAGCATCTCCTGCTATCTTAAAACCAATTGAAGAAGAGAAGGAATTGGTAGAAGAGATTGAAGAAGAAAAAATAAAGAAGACAAAGGAAGAAGATTCAGAAAAGAACGCTGAAGACTTTTTCAAATTTGGGATTGAGGAGTTCAAGAAGGCAAATTACATAAAAGCTATTGAGTTTTTAAAATTGTCAACGGAATTAGACCCCTATAATGCTAAATATTGGAGCCATCTCTCTCTTTCTCTGACAAAAATTTCAAATGGTATAAAAGATGCTGAGGATGCTCTATTACAATCAATAAAACTTGAACCCAATAATGCTGAACACTATGCTAACCTAGGTCATATTTATCTCAAAGCAGGGATGAAAAAAGATGCTTATGCTCAGTTTGAAAAAGCTCTTGAATTAAGTCCAGAAAATATAAAGGCACAAAAGGGTATAAAACTGGCAATGACTTAATCATTTCTTTTAAAATGTCCACTCTTTCCACCCTTTTTTTCCACCAGCATAATATCGGATATGATCATCTCTTTATCAACTGCTTTGCACATATCATAAATAGTTAATGCAGCTACTGAAACTGCTATCAGCGCCTCCATCTCCACCCCCGTCTGTCCTATGACCTTTACACATGACTTAATCTCTATCTTACTTTCATTATCACTAAAAATAAAATTTATATCAACAGAGGTAATATTCAATGGATGACACATAGGTATAACATCACTTGTCTTCTTTGCAGCCATAATTCCAGCGATCTTTGCAACAGAGAATACATCGCCTTTAGGAATCTTTCTGTCTTTAATAAGTTTGA
>JACAEY010000095.1 GCA_013388605.1 Nitrospirota bacterium
ACTAAAAAACAAAGAAGAAGCAAAACAATATATAAATAAAATTTTACATAATATATCTTATCAGACATAATATATAAACATACTTTGTTAATAAGATGTTATGAAATATGTTTAAAACTTCTTTTATGATTCCTGAATTGAAGGTTCTAACATTATTGAATAGGATTTAGGCAAATAAAAATATACATAAAATCAATAAGTTATAATTTTTCTACTGGATCTCCAACTAAGTAGTCTTTTTCTATATTTGAAATTCTAATTCTTATGAGGCTAGCTACGGGATATGAATTTAATACTGTCTTGACTTTTAAGTAATTAGCTGAGGTTCCAATGGTAGTTTTATTCATGTCCTTTTGTTCTACAATAATATCAAGGATTTTCCCTATATGTGATTTCATATATGCAATTTTTTTCTTATAATTCAAGTTTTTTAGCTCATTAACCCTTTTTTTCTTTATTGAAAATGTTATCTGTTCTGGCATTTTAGAGGCTAATGTATTTGGTCTTTTTGAAAAAGGAAATATATGAAGATATGTTAAAGGGATTAATTCAATAAGATCCTTTGTATTCTTGAATTCTCTTTCACCTTCTCCTGGAAAACCTACAATTATATCGGTACCTATAGAAATATCAGGAATATTTTTAATTATAAATTCTACAACTGATAGATAATCTTCAACAGAATACATTCTGTTCATCCGTCTTAGAATAGAGTTATCTCCACTCTGTAGTGGAAGATGTAAATGTTTACATATCCTTTCCTCTTTCAATAACTCTATAAGTTCACTATCTATTTCTGAAATCTCTAAGGAACTTAATCTGAATCTTGGTATTTTTGTATTTTTTAGGAGGCTTTTAAGTAATTTTGAAAGATTTGTTTTTGGGTTCAAATCATGACCATACGAGCCTAAATGTATACCAGTGAGTACTATCTCTTTATAGCCTGAAGCATCGATTTCCTCAGCGATTTTTGTTGCCTCAGAGATTTCGATACTTCTTGATTTTCCTCTGGCAGATGGGACTGTACAGTAGGAACAAGAAAAATTGCATCCATCTTGAACCTTTAGGTAAGGACGTGACCTGTTATCAGATATATTTGTTTTAGATATTTCATTATTTTTTAAAAACATATTGGCAATTTTTAGCTTATTTTTACTGTCAACTATCTCTATATTTTTATCGATTGCCATTATTTCTTCGGGTCTTAATTGTGAATAACAGCCAGTTACTATAACCTTAGAACCTGCTCTTAATGCCCTTCTTATGAGCTGTCTTGATTGATAATCGCTTTTTGCAGTAACTGTGCATGTATTTATAATTGAATAGTCAGGCTGTTCTGATAAATCTGAGACAGACCAACCTGCTCTTTTAAGGTTAGCCTCTATAAGGTCACTTTCAGACTGGTTTACCTTACAACCGAGGGTATGTATAGAGAATTTCAATTTAAACTGCTTTTAAATATTAATAGGTTTACCTTCGAGTGAATGCTTTCTACCTTTTGTAATCTCGACCAATAAGATCGAACCTTTTTGAATGTTGATCTTTTGAAAATTAACTATTTTGTTAGACCTTGTTCTTCCTGTAAATTTATTTTTATCTGTTTCACTTTCACCTTCTAAAAGAACCTCTTGAACTGTACCTTCAAGAGCTTTATTTTTCATTTCTGTTATTTTGTCTTGTATTTCTATAAGATGCTTCAATCTATCTGATTTAGTATCATCATTTATCTGGCATTCCATTTTTGAAGCAATGGTTTTAGGTCTTGCAGAATATTTAAAAGAAAAAATTCCGTCAAATTCAATTTCTTTCAAAGCCGTCATTGTTTTTAGATAATCTTCATCTGTCTCTCCCGGAAATCCAACTATTATGTCAGAGGTTATGGATATTCCTTTTACTTTTTCTCTAATCCTCAAAATTTTATCTGCATATTCTTCATAAGTATAGCCTCTATTCATAAGTTTTAAAATCCTGTTTGAGCCTGATTGGAGAGGTAGGTGAATATGTTCACATACTTTTTGTAATTCTGAAATTGCATTTATTAGGTCATCCTTCAGATCCCTTGGATGTGAGGTAACAAACCTTATCCTCTTTATCCCTTCTATTTTATTTAGATGTCTCAAAAGACCCGGAAAGTCTAAATCACTATTGTAAGAATTGACATTCTGCCCAAGAAGGGTAATCTCTTTATAGCCATCTTCAGCAAGTTTATTTACTTCAGAAATAATATGTTCTGATGGTCTTGACCTTTCTCTTCCCCT
Organism: Nitrospirota bacterium; assembly: GCA_013388605.1. Taxonomy (GTDB): domain Bacteria; phylum Nitrospirota; class Thermodesulfovibrionia; order Thermodesulfovibrionales; family SM23-35; genus JACAEY01. The sequence goes on from JACAEY010000095.1 coordinate 2,259, forward strand.
TGTATAAGGAACTATACAGAAAGAACAGAAATTATTACAGCCATACATAATTGTAACCCATGCCCTTAATCTATCTGCCCTCTTTAACGGGAGGTTTATATTTACAATTTCTGGATTGTCATCTATGGCAATAGATGACCTCTTTCCCATAATAAGGTCTTTAAGCATATATATATTTTGAGGTCCTAAGACCGAGTCTACATCTGGAAACCTCTTAAAAATATTTTTACCTTCCTGTTGTGCTATACATCCTCCAATAACAATCTTCATACCTGTTTTTCTTTTTTTATAAGAAATTGACCTTCCAAGTTCACTATAAAATTTTTGTTCGGCCTTTTGTCTTATACTACAAGTATTGAATATGATTATATCAGCATTAGAGGGGTTGTCTGTTTCAGTAAATCCTTCTTTTTCTAAGATTCCGAGCATCTTTTCAGAGTCATGAAAGTTCATCTGACAACCAAATGTTCTAATATATACACTTTTATACATTTTTAATTACTATCCTAAATATGGGATTGTTTTGTCCACATTGGCAGAGTCGTCATGTACCTTATTTATTCCTTGTATTTAAAAATTTAACATTTTTGCAGTATTCTGACAAGAAAGAGGCAGTATGTTATGCTGTGTGATTAATCTCACAGAAAATGATATTCTCCAAAGTCAAACTGTTGTTAACCCAGAAAGGTAAAATTAATCCGTAATTTTATTGATATATTTATATTATAATTATAGTTATGGTTGGAACGCTTCTTAAGAAATTTTTTGGAACAAAAAATGAACGCGAACTGAAAAGACTTTGGCCACTAATTGAAAATATAAATTCTCTTGAATCTAAGAGAGTGAACCTAACAGATATTCAACTTTCTGAACAGACTGAAATATTTAAGAAAAGACTCGAAGCAGGTGATACGCTCGATGATATTCTTCCAGAGGCATTTGCTGTTGTTCGAGAAGTATCGAAACGAAAACTTAAGATGAGACATTTTGATGTTCAATTACTCGGTGGGATTGTTCTTCATGAAGGGAAGATTGCTGAAATGAAGACAGGTGAAGGTAAAACCCTTGTAGCTACCCTACCCGTCTACCTTAATGCACTTGTAGGAAGGGGAGTTCATGTTGTAACTGTTAATGACTATCTCGCAAAAAGAGATACCCAGTGGATGGGACCTATTTATAATTTTCTTGGCCTTTCAACGGGCGTAATACAACATGACAGTTCTTTTATTTATGACCCATTATATGTTTCTTCAGATAAGAGATTAGATTTTCTGAGACCTTGTTCGAGAAAAGAAGCTTATCAGGCTGATATAACCTATGGAACAAATAACGAGTTTGGATTTGATTATCTAAGAGACAACATGAAGTATGAAATCTCTGATTACTGTCAAAGGGAGTTGAACTACGCGATAGTGGATGAAGTAGACAGCATTTTAATAGATGAGGCAAGGACACCTCTTATAATATCGGGTCCATCAGAGGAATCTACTGATAAATATTATAAAGTTGACAGAATTATTCCAAAGCTCCAAAAAGAGATTGATTATACCATTGATGAAAAGGCGAAGACAGTTATTCTTACAGAAGAGGGAAATATAAAGGTAGAAAGACTTCTTGGGGTTGGTAACCTTTATGATCCAGCAAACATAGACCTTGTTCACCATGTTCTTCAAGCACTAAAAGCACACACACTCTTTAAGAGAGATGTTGATTATGTTATTAAGGATGGTGAAGTTATTATTGTTGATGAATTCACAGGAAGACTAATGCCCGGCAGGAGATGGTCAGATGGACTTCATCAGGCTGTAGAGGCAAAAGAAGGTGTAAAGATAGAAAGTGAAAACCAGACATTGGCAACGATCACTTTCCAGAATTATTTCAGGATGTACAAGAAACTCGCAGGGATGACAGGAACTGCTGACACCGAGGCCGAAGAATTTGCTAAGATTTATAACCTTGAAGTTATTGTTATACCTACTAATGAACCAATGATAAGGGTTGATTATCCTGATGTTGTTTATAAGACAGAAAAGTCTAAATTTAACTCTGTTATTAAGGAAATTGAGGAACTTTACAGGAAAGGACAGCCCGTTCTCGTTGGTACTATATCTATTGAGAAGTCAGAGATGCTAAGCAGTCTATTAACGAGGAAGAGTATCCCACATTCTGTTCTTAATGCAAAATATCATGAAAAAGAAGCAGAGATAATTGCCCAGGCTGGAAGAAGTGGCGCTGTTACTATAGCAACAAACATGGCAGGAAGAGGTACTGATATAATCCTTGGGGGTAATCCTGAAGGACTTGCGAGAGAATTTTTAAGAGATAAGAGAAATTATGCAGAGGATGATTTTAACCAGGCACTCCAAAAAGCTTATGAAATATGCTCAAAAGATAGGGAGAAGGTAATATCTCTTGGTGGACTCCATATCATTGGTACAGAGAGACATGAGGCAAGACGGATAGACAACCAGTTAAGGGGGCGCTCAGGCAGACAAGGAGACCCTGGTTCTTCAAGGTTCTATTTATCTCTTGAAGATGACCTAATGAGGATTTTTGGTTCAGACAAGATATCAAGTCTTATGAATAAACTTGGAATGGAAGAAGATATTCCTATAGAGAATAAGATTGTAACAAAAGCAATAGAGAATGCCCAGAAACGAGTAGAAGCACATAATTTTGATATCAGAAAACATTTACTTGAATATGATGATGTAATGAATAAACAGAGAAAAGAAATTTATTCTTTTAGAAAAGAGATATTAGAGGGAGAAAATCTCAAAGATCGTATTTACAGTATGATAGATGAAATTACAGATGAGTTATTAAGTATTTATTGCAATGAAGAGAGAGATAAAGGAGAATGGGATCTAAAAGGGCTCAGCGATGCAGTTTATGGAATGTTTTCCTTTGTTCCTAATATTGTCTCTTCAGGTTTAGACTCGCTCCATGATGCTTTAATTTTACAAATTAAAGATGTTTATGAGAAAAAAGAATCAGAAATTGGAAGTGATATGCTCAGATATATTGAAAAAATAGTTTTTCTGCAGGTGGTTGATACCCAATGGAAAGACCATTTACTTGCAATGGATCATTTAAAAGAAGGTATAGGTCTGAGGGGTTATGGGCAAAGGGATCCACTTGTAGAATATAAAAAAGAGGCTTTTGAAATGTTCTCAGATATGACAGGAAGAATATCAACAGAAATCCTGAGTAGATTGTTTAAGATACAGATTCAGAAACAGGAAACTATAAGGAAGGAGCCTGTTAAACAAGTACGTCTAAATTATAACAGGGGTGAAGGCACAACTGCAGTTCATACAGTAAGACGAGGGAAAAAGATTGGTAGGAATGAACCATGTCCCTGTGGAAGTGGAAAGAAATATAAAAAATGCTGCGGTATTAATGCCTGAAATATTTCTCATTGGTAAATCTGTTATAAAAAAAGATTACAGGTATAACCTTACATCTAAAGGATACTGGATAAAGAGTTTTCCAAACCTAAAAACAGTATTACCGAAGTTAAAAGAGAGACCGGACTTGCTTATTATAAACGGACAAGAAAATAAAGACACTATTTTTAAGAAATTCCTTGCGTTATCAAAGAATATTCCTAAGATTATTATATCTGACACACATGGAATACCTAAATCTTTGATAAAAGAACCTTTGACTTACTCATTATTATCACCGGGACAGAAAGAGCTAAATTTTGCAGTTAATAGATTACTCAGGGAAAGGGTCCTTAAACAGGAGATGGACTTATATGAGGATATTAATAAAGATCTTGCATCATGCAAACATTTTAAAGATACCCTTAATATTATTATAAAAAAGGCAAAGGAGGTTACTAAAGCAGAGGGTTGGTCTGTTTTTTGGGTTGATGAAGAGACAAGGGAATTGACCACCGATATTAAAAAGGATAAATCAGTAAGAGAAGTACAAAAGTTCAGTATTAAGTTTGGTGAAGGAATAGCTGGATGGGTTGCAAAAGAAGGATTTCCTACTATTGTTGCTGATGTCTCAAAAGATAACAGGTTTCTCAAAAGAGTTGATAGAGCTGATAGTTTAAAACATAAAATAAAATCAATTTTATGCGTTCCTATAAAAAGCAGTGGTAATCTATTAGCAGTTTTAGAATTTTTTAATAAAACTGATGGGAAGTCTTTTACAAGTGAAGATCTTAATGAATTAATAAAACTTACTGATAAATCAGCAATTTATCTTGAAAATGCTTTACTGTACCAGAAAGTTGAAGAGCTATCTGTTACTGATGATCTTACAAAATTATTTAATCAGAGATATCTCCACAGGGCTATTGAGATGGAAATACATCGTGCTCTTAGATATCAGACATCTATAGCACTTATCTTTATGGATATAGACTATTTCAAAAACATAAACGATAAATATGGGCATCTTGTTGGAAGTAAAGTCCTTGTTGAGATGGGACAGCTTCTTATAAAGAATTTGAGAATTGTAGATATAGTCGTTAGATATGGAGGAGATGAGTTTGTAATAATTCTTCCACATACACCTCCTGTTGCTGCTGCCCAGGTAGCAGAAAGAATAAGGAAGGCTGTTGAACGGAATGTATTTTTGAAAAATGAGGGTTATCAAATAAAAATAACAGCAAGTTTTGGTGTTGCCTCATGTCCTGAAAATGCAAAATCTAAAGATGAGCTTTTAAGACTTGCGGATGAGGCAATGTATAAAGTCAAATATCGAACAAGAAATGGCGTTTATGCACTTATATAAAAATGGCACTGTTTAATTATACAACGAAAGAGATAACAATTAAGGTTGTTTATTATGGACCTGGTCTGAGCGGTAAGACAACAAACCTTCAGTATCTTCATTTTATTCTTAATTCAAATAAAAAAAGTAAACTCGTCTGTCTTCCTACAGAAACTGATAGAACACTCTTTTTCGATTTATTGCCTGTTGACTTAGGGAAAATAAGGGATTTTTCTATCCGTTTTCAGCTTTATACAGTCCCTGGACAGGTTAGATATAATGCAACAAGAAAACTTGTTCTTAAAGGTGCTGATGCTATTGTTTTTGTCGCAGATTCACAGAGGGAGATGAGAGATCATAATATAGAGAGCTTAAAAAATATGAGAGAGAATCTTTCAGCTCATAACATTGATCCTGACAAAATACCTATTCTGTTTCAATACAACAAAAGAGATCTTACCAACATTCTTTCTGTTGATGAATTAAATATGGATCTAAACAAAGACGGAAAATACCAGTTTTTAGAAGCTATTGCAACAGAAGGTGTTGGAGTTAAAGAATCATTTCAGAATATAACAGCCCATATAATTCATGAAATTGAGAGAAGACAGAAAATTAAACCTTCTGCAGAGGTAACTACTGAACTTAGTGAACCAGAATTAGCCTCAGTGTCTTTAGCCGAAAAGGGAATATCGTGGTTAGAGAATATAGATAATAGAAAGAAAGAAGAAATATATACTGAATCAGTAAAAGACCTTGCTGAAGAAATTCAAAAAAATTTTGTAGTTTCTGAAAGTGATAAAAGGTCTGAAACATTAAAGCCAGTATTGGGGTCAATCGTACATAAATCATCAGTATTGGACAAAGGGAAATATAATATATCTTTTCTTGAAGAAAAATCCCATAGGGAAACTGCTATACAAGAACCTCAATTAAAAGAAGTAGATACATTAAAAGAGACTGTAGAAAAATCTTATGCTTCAACATTCCAACAGAATATAATGGCTGACAACATCAAAGAAATTTTATCTACTATAAAAGAGTTGTATAATTTAATGAGAGAAATTATTGCAGAGCAAAAGAAAATAAGTATTCAAATAAAAGAAATTGCTCAGAATTACCAACGCAAAAAAATCAAGAGGAGATGGTTCTGGTTTTCATAGCCACCCTACCCTCTCCAATGTCCGTATCAAAGCCTCAGCTTTTTTGAGTGTTTCATAATACTCCTTTTCTGGGTCTGAATCTGCTACGATGCCTGCACCAACCTGGACATACGCCATCTCACCTTTTATAACAAAGGTTCTTATTATGATATTGAAATCCATATTGCCTGAAAAACTTATATAACCTACTGAACCTGTATAGGGTCCACGCCTTACAGGTTCAAGTTCATCTATGATTTCCATGCACCTTATTTTTGGAACACCAGTTATAGTACCTCCAGGAAATGCAGCCTTTATAACATCAAAACAGTCTTTTCTATTTGCAATCATTCCTTTTATATTAGAAACGATATGTATTACATGGGAACAATTCTCTGTAATCATAAATTCATCAACACTTACAGTTCCATAATCGGACACTCTTCCGAGGTCATTTCTTTCAAGATCAACCAGCATAATATGCTCAGCCCTTTCCTTTTCATTTAAAAGAAGTTCTGCCCGCATCAATTCATCCTCTCTATAATCTTTTCCTCTCGGTCTGGTGCCTGCAATAGGTCTTGTCTCTACAATTTTGTTTCTTACTCTTAAAAGCCTTTCAGGTGAAGAACTGACAATCTGGTAATCTCCGAAGTCTATATATGCTGCAAAAGGTGCTGGATTTATAGAGCTAAGTGTTCGGTAGATATTCCAGCGGTTTATATACCCTATATGAGCTGATAGCCTTTGCGAGAGATTTGCCTGAAATATATCCCCAGCAGCTATATATTCCTTAGCCCTTTTAACAATATCCACGTATCCATCTTTTTTCATTTCATAGATAATATCTATCTTATTATTGGTCATTATACACTGGCTATTTCTTTTAATTAATGACTTATGACTATTTACTATTGATGTTATCTTATTAATCTCTTCCTCTGCCTCATAATATTTCTCCACCCAATCAATCAGTTCTTTTTTTGTATTTCTCGCACCTGGGCAGACTATTATCCATGATTTCATTTCCTGATGGTCAAAACCAATAAGTTTATCTATCATTAAAAAATGGGCGTCTGGTAAATTAAGGTCATCTATTGCAATCTTAGGCAGTTTCTCAAAATAATGAACGAAATCATAACTCAGAACTCCCACAGCTCCACCCTGAAAGGGAGGCAGGTATTCGAATGGTGCTTGTTTATAAGCAGTTATCAGTTCTTTCAAAGTATTAAGAGGTTTGGTAGAAATAAATAAGGAGGTAGCAGAAGGGTACTCAATTTCTACAATCCCATTCTTTACTTTTAATATTAGATAGGGATCAAACCCTATATAAGAATATCTCGCAATCTTCATTGGTCCCTTTATACTCTCGAGCAGAAAGCTGTTTGGACAAGCAAGGGATTCGTAAATAGACTGAGGCTGAAGGTATTCTATCTCTTTATATAGAGGAGAAGGTTTTCCAATTTTTACAATTTCAAGAAAATCTTTTTTTGAAGGGATAACCATTTATATGACTATATCTTGAGTCATCTTTTTTTTTCCAGTACCCTTCCTATTTCTTTTAAAGCATGATGTCTGGATTATGCTCATATATCCTTATCCATCCATATTTCAAAATATCTTGGAAAGCGATAATAATCCTTAATAGTATAATTATTAAAATGTTAATATAAGATAAATTGCCAATAAGAAGATTTATAGAAAGCACAAATAATGCTATCGAAGGCATTATTTACAGCGCGAGGACACAGCGCCATTTAAGATATCATCTATTTGCCGCAGCATTTGTCCTGTTACTTACTTATATAATTGGTATAGAGCGAAAAGATTTTCTCATTATCTCTATTGTTGTAATACTTGTTCTATTATCTGAGATGATTAATACAGCAATTGAATATGTGGTAGATATGCTTTCTCCTGAATACAGTGAAAAAGCTAGGATTGCAAAAGATGTCGCAGCAGGTGCAGTTTTTATAACTGCATTTGGAGCTGTTGTTGTCGGATATATTGTTCTCTTTCCTTACATTAAAAATATATTTGATACCGGTATAGCCATATCAAAACATTCAAAAGAAGAGGTCGCTTTAATTTCAATTATACTTGTTCTAATTTCTATCGTAGTGCTCAAGGCGCATTTTGGAAAAGGACATCCTTTACATGGAGGTATGCCGAGTGGTCACGCTGCAATAGCCTTTTCTTTCTGGGTAGCTATTACTTATATAACAGAAAGTTTTACAGCCTCAATATTCTGTTTTATCCTTGCCATCCTTATTTCCCAGAGCAGAGTGGCTGTCAGGGCACACAGCCCTTTAGAGGTGATAATAGGAGCAGTTCTTGGTGCTGTGATTACATTATTATTGTTTACAATATTTTACTAAACTGACAAGATAAGTTAGTTCTCTCAAGTCATCTATTAAATACTCAGCTTTATGAGCAACGAGAGCTTACTTCCTCAGCTCTCCTCCTGTCTTTCTCAATATATATTCAACAAGAGAAGAATGCACTTTTTCGACCTCTTCATCTGTAAGGGTTCTCTCTTTTGACCTGTAAATGATACTGAATGCAAGACTCTTCATCCCTTCAGGAATGTTCGCACCTTTATAATGGTCGAATATAGAAACTTCTTCTATTACATCAGATGGAAAAGTCTTGAGCATATTTAGAATGTCAGAAGCAGGAATATCTTCATTTACAACAATTGCAATATCACGTTCAACAGAAGGATATCTTGGGATTGATACATAAGTAATGAAATCAGGTATGAATTTAATAAGAAGATCAAGGTCTATTTCAAAAAGAAATATCTCTAATTTAGGCTTTTTAATATTTAACCTCTCTCCAATTTCAGGTAGAAGTAAACCAATGTAACCAACTTTTTCCTCATTGACATTTATATCAGATGCCTGCCCTTTTAGTAGGAAAGGTTCAGAAGAGGAGATAAAAGAATATCCTTTTATCCTGAATTCATAAAAGATAGATTCCAGTATGCCTTTGACTATAAAAAATCCTGGCGTATCTTCTTTCCAGAGGGATGGCTTTTTTTCTCTATAATAAATGCCTCCGAGTCTTAAGCTCTCAAGAGGGAGTTGTTTGCCAGTGTCTTCAAATACTTTTGATATCTCAAACAGCCTTATATCCTCTATTTCTCTATCAAGGTTATATTTGAAATTTTCGATTAATGACGGAATCAATGTTGTCCTGAGAAAAGAGTCTTCTTTACTGAGGGGGTTCTTAATAGAAATGGCATTTCGCCTTTTGTCTGTCTCTGGGACACCAATGATATCAAGACTTTCTAAACTCATAAAACTATAATTTATCACCTCTATAAAGCCCTGCTTTCTAATACAGTCTCTTATCTGGGAGATAATTTTCAATTTTTTATTTGACTGAGCCGCTGGAGTAAATCTTCTCGGTATAGTTGATTTAATCCTATCATATCCGTATAACCTTGCTATCTCTTCAGCTACATCACTATTATTTTTTATATCACGCCTGGCTGAAGGTGGATAAACAATAAAGTAATCACCCCTATTTTCTGCAGGGATTTGAAGTCTTTTAAGGATTTCAAGCATCTCTTCTTTTGATAACTGCGTGCCAAGAAATTTATTTATCCCTTCGTATCTTATCTCTAAAGGTACTGGGATACATCTGACAGGATATGAATCTATTAGTTCATAAATTATACCACCTGCAATCTCTTTTATTAAAAAGGCTGCCCTGTTAAGGGCATTTATAAGAAATTCTATATCTGTCCCTCTTTCAAACCTGTAAGAAGACTCGCTTACGAGACCGAGAGATTTTGAGGTTCTCCTTACAGAAAATGGTTCAAAATATGCACTCTCAAGAAAAATATTAGTCGTATTTTTATCAACCTCTGAATTCAACCCACCCATAATTCCAGCAATTGCAATAGGTTTTTCAGAATCCCATATAAGAAGGGTGTCCTCAGGAACCTTACGTTCAATTCTATCAAGAGTATAAATGCTAACGTTCTGTAAACCAGTTGTGTCAGATGTAGCAATTCTTATTCTTTTTCCAGCTATCTTATCAGCATCAAATGCATGAAGTGGGTGTCCAAACTCTAAAAGAACATAGTTAGTTATATCAACGACATTGTTAATTGAGCGAATTCCACATTTCTCAAGCCTTTTTTTAAGCCACTCTGGAG
>JACAEY010000012.1 GCA_013388605.1 Nitrospirota bacterium
ACACCAAAAATAGTGGAGAAGCCAGCGTGATATGTCACATCTCCGATTTCTTACCTCTGGTGAATCGCATGGAAAGGCACTCATAGGAATCCTTGAAGGGATTCCATCAGGTCTTTCCCTTTCAGAAGATGATATTGATAGAGACCTTAAGAGAAGACAAGGGGGCTATGGTCGTGGAGCAAGGATGAAGATAGAGTCTGATCATGCTGAAATCCTTTCTGGAGTTAGATCTGGAAAGACCATAGGTTCACCAATAACTCTCCTTATTGAAAACAAAGACTGGAAGAACTGGATTGATGTAATGAGCGTAGAGCGTAGATCGCCGGACGCAGAGTCAGAGAAAATAACCCGTCCCAGACCTGGACATGCTGATTTAGCAGGAGCAATAAAGTATGGAACTCATGACATAAGGAACATACTTGAACGTTCAAGCGCGAGAGAAACTGCCATGCGAGTTGCCTTAGGGGCAATCACAAAAAAATTTCTTTCTGATTTTGATGTAAATATTGGAAGCTATGTAGTTCAGATAGGCAATGTCAAAATTCAAAATTCAAAACTCAAGACCCAAAACTCACCAAATGAACTGCTGTCTTTATTCAAAAAGGCTGAGGATTCTCCTGTCAGGTGTTCTGATAAAACGGTTTCAGAAGAGATGATCAAGCTGATAGATAGGGCTACAAAAGAAGGTAATTCTCTTGGAGGCATATTTGAGGTTTTTGTGACAGGTGTCCCTGTAGGCTTAGGAAGTCATATCCAGTGGGACAAGAGACTTGACGGAAGGCTTGCACAGGCTCTCATGAGTATTCAGGCAATAAAAGGAATAGAAGTTGGCTTTGGATTTGATATGGCAAAACACTTTGGCTCAGAGGTGATGGATGAAATATTTTATCGAGCAAGTAGCAAAGAGCAAAGGGCAAAGGGTTTGCACTCCCAACTACCAACTTCGAACTCCGAATTCGCAACTGGATTTTATAGAAAAACAAACTATGCAGGAGGGATAGAAGGAGGGATAACAAACGGTATGCCAATTATACTAAGGGCAGCAATGAAGCCCATACCGACATTAAAAAGGCCCCTCCGATCCATTGACATTGTCACAAAGGAGCAGGTAGAAGCAGCATATGAACGTTCCGATATATGTGCAGTTCCTGCAGCAGGGGTAATAGCAGAAGCAATGGTTGCATTGATTATAGCGGATGCATTCTTAGAGAAATTCGGCGGGGACAATATTGATGAAACAAAACGCAGTTACGTTTCATATGTTGAAAATATAGAGAAATTTTAGAAGTGATAGAGAGATTGTTCATCGTCCAGATTTACTCGGGAATTTCAAATAAATCTTAAGGCATATCTGTCTTGATATGGAGCTCTTTCAACTGTTTTGCGTCAACCTGTGATGGTGTTCCGCTCATAATACATGCTGCCTTCTGTGTCTTGGGAAAGGCAATCACGTCTCTGATAGATGTTGCTCCAACCATTATCATAACAAGTCTGTCAAGTCCGAGTGCAATACCACCATGAGGTGGTGCTCCATATTCGAGTGCTTCAAGTAGAAAACCAAATTTTATCCTCGCTTCCTCTTCTGATATACCAAGAATCTCGAACATCTTTCTTTGAATGTCACGTCTATGAATACGAATACTCCCACCTCCAATTTCATAGCCATTAAGTACAATATCGTATGCCTTTGCTCTGACAGAGCTCAGAAGTCTAAAGTCAGAACTCTGAGGTCTTAAATGAGTTAAACCAATAACACTAAAGATTTTTTCAATATCCTCATCTATTGGGGATGTAAATGGATGATGCATAGATTCAAATCTATTTTCATCCTTGTTCCACTCGAGGAGGGGAAAATCTTCAATCCAGACAAATCTATATCCACCTTTTATTAGATTAAGCCTTTTCCCGAGTTCTATCCTCATCCTTGAGAGGACATCATTTACAACTTTTTCCTCATCAGCCACAAATAACATTAAATCTCCATCTTCAGCCTCAAGTCTCCTTGACATCTCCTTTAATACATCCTCAGGGAAAAACCTTACAATTGGAGATTCAAATCCCCCGCCTGAGATAGATTTTACCTTTATCCATGCAAGGCCCTTAGCACCAAATGATAAAGCCTCATCAGTAAGTAAATCAATCTCTCTCCTTGAAAGTTCTGCCAAGCCTTTTCCTTTAATAGCCTTAATTCTTCCACCAGTTTTAAGTGTTTCAAGGAATACCCTAAATGTGCATTTCTCTGAAAGGTCTGTCATGTCTTTAAGCTCAAGACCGAATCTTAAATCAGGTTTGTCAGTCCCGAACCTTTCAATAGACTCCTGGAAACTCAGCCTTTCAAATGGTGTATTTATATCTTCATCGAGAACCTCTTTGAAAACCCTCTTCATCATGCCTTCTATTATTTCCATAATATTCTCTTTATCAACAAAGGACATCTCAAGATCAACCTGTGTAAATTCGGGTTGTCTGTCTGCTCGCAGGTCTTCATCTCTAAAGCACTTTACAATCTGGAAATACTTCTCAAAGCCAGATACCATTAGTATCTGTTTGAATAGCTGAGGCGATTGTGGTAGTGCATAAAATAGACCAGGATTCAGACGACTCGGAACAAGATAGTCTCTTGCGCCTTCAGGTGTGGACTTTGTGAGAACAGGTGTCTCAATTTCAAGAAATCCATTCTCATCAAGATAATCCCTGATAACCTTAGTAACTCTATGACGTATTATTAAATTCCTCTGCATATCAGGTCTTCTCAAATCAAGATACCTGTATCTGAGTCTTAAAGTCTCTGATATATCTCCAGCATCTTCAATGTTTAAAGGCAAAGGTGCTGATTTATTAAGGACCTCAAGTCTCTCTGCATATACTTCCAGATTTCCTGTTGGTAAATTAGGATTCTCTGTTCCATCAGGTCTCTTTCTTAAATCGCCTGATACAGAGATAACGTATTCGTTTCTTAATTCATGAGCAAGTTCATGTGCTTTACGGGATACATCAGGACTGAAGACGACTTGAATTATCCCACTTCTGTCTCTTAAATCAACAAATATTAGCCCACCATGATCCCTCCGCCTGAATATCCATCCGCAGAGGGTAATCTTTTTCCCCACTTCTGACTCTTTTAACTCACCGCAACCTTTATCACGAATCATGGAATTCCTTAATTTTAAATTTTAAATCTTAAATTTTAAATTTTAAGTTCTATTTAATACTTCTTGTTTAATTTTACTTATCTCTTCAGGGGAAAGATACCTATACGCCCCTGGTTCAAGATCACCTATTTCAAGCCCGTCAACCCTTATCCTCTTCAGTTTTAAGACTGGATACCCTATCTTCTCAAACATCCTCCTTATCTGTCTTTTCTTTCCTTCATATATTGTGATCTCAAGCCATGAGTTGACACCTCCCTTTCTGACCCTTTTTACCTTTGCAGGTAATGTCATTTCTCCACCTGAGGTGGACTCAAGCTTTACCCCCTTCCTTAATTTATCTATATCTTCTTCTTTAAGAACCCCTTTTACTTTCATAAGATATGTCTTTGATATCTTTTTTGAAGGATGCATGACAGCATGGGCAAAATCACCGTCATTTGTTAATAGAAGAAGACCTTCAGAATCGTAATCGAGTCTTCCAACAGGAAACACCCTGTATTTTACACCCTTCAGGAAATCCTTTATAGTATTTCTTCCCTCAGGATCAAATAGGGTAGTAACAACACCTTTTGGCTTGTTAAACATCAAATAAACTTTCTTGATGTCTTTCATAAAATCTGTTATCAATTTTCCGTCAACTTTTATATAGTCTTTTTCAGGATCTGCTTTCGTCCCTATCATGGCAACCTTTCCATTAACGGTCACTTTACCTTCAAGAATAAGTTTTTCTGCCTTCCTTCTCGATGTAATACCTATTTCAGAAAGAATCTTTTGAATCCTCTTTTCCATAAAGAAAAATAATACCATAAATTGATACATGGTGTTTATTCCATCTAATTAAAAATTTATGAGTATTCACATCTGTCCAATACTTCGTGCTCTTAGAAAGACAGGTATGAGGACCGATTTTAGAAGCAAAATCACGGGTAACCTCGATGAGACCCAGGGTCGAAGCAGAAGTCTCAGCTAAAGATTATCAATAGTGATTAAAGTCAGGTGAAGGTTTAAACATAATTGGAGGTAGATTATTTTGGTTCGAAAATCGGGTCTCATAACTCTTATATAGAATATTTTGGACAGCAATGATGAAAAATTAAATCCAAATAATGAAATTTTGGGTTGATGAATATGAATATTTTTTACGGAAAATCAAGAGGTAGATATGGAAGAGACATTTAAAAAACTTGAACCCCAAAAAAAAGTTGGTCTGATAGTTGTTTTAACAGGAAATGGTAAAGGAAAGACCACCTCTGCCCTTGGAATGGCATTAAGGGCAGTAGGACATGGTTTGAAAGTCTGCATAATTCATTTTATGAAGGGAGATATGTACTCAGGTGAAATAGATGGTATAAAGAGATTGGCTCCAGATATAGAACTTTATCTAACAGGAAAAGGTTTCTGTGGTATTTATGGTAATCCATATCCTTATGAAGAACATAGGGCAAATGCACAGGAGGCTATCAGACTGGCAAAAAATAAAATGTTATCAGGCATTTATGATATTTTAATCCTTGATGAAATTAACAATGCGGTTAAGTTAAAACTTGTTGATCTTTCACAGGTTCTTGATCTTATAAATAAAAAACCTCCTTTGTTGCATTTAATCCTTACAGGCAGGGACGCTCATCCAGAAGTTATTGAAAAAGCAGACACTGTATCTGAAATAAAAGAGGTAAAACATGCTTACAGAAAGAAGATAGAGCCACAGAAAGGGATCGATTATTAGGGTGATGAAGATGGTTGATAAAGGTATGGACATAAAAGAGATAAAAGAGCTGGCAAAAAGATTCAGTCCAGAGGAAATTGAAAGATGTATCCAGCAGCAACTTAGAGAAGGTGAGAATATATGTGATGTTAAAGGACCTATTGAATATGTTATTGGTGAGCTTGCAAAAGCAGAGGTTGTGAAAAAACTGATGGAAGAAGGTATGAATATCACTGATGCAGTTAGAGAGCTTGCGAGAAGAATCCGTCTCGTTCAAAAGGGATTTAAAAAAGAATAGAGTGAAATCTTTTTACATATTTTTTCATGGATATAAATCCTGAGCCTGAATGGGAAGGGGTTATTGAGAAACTCAAACTACAAAAAGGGGTTGCCTTCTTAATCGGTGCGACTGATTCAGGTAAATCAACCCTTGCAAAATATATTTTAAAAAGACTTATAAGAGAAGACATTATAGTTTCTGTTGTTGATTCTGATATCGGTCAATCTACTCTTGGTCTGCCCGGAACAATTACCATGAATGTTTTTTCTGAAGAGGAAGATATCAAAGATTACTCTGTCTCGGGCAGATTTGAAAAGATGTTCTTTGTAGGTTCTACAAATCCTGCTAAAAAAATCAATATTATGGTTGATGGTTCGAAAAAAATGGTTGAACTTTGTAGAAAAAAATCTGACGTTGTC
>JACAEY010000096.1 GCA_013388605.1 Nitrospirota bacterium
CCTTTAAGTGCTTCCGCCAGTTGCTTTTTCTCGTCTTCAGTGTATGTCTTTCCACCTTCGGTATCTATTGATGACGAACTCGGATGCTCAGACCGCTGAATAGCATTTTCTTTAAGGTACTCTTCTTTAAAACATGAAGTAATAACCCTTCCGTCTATGTCGTTTGGTATAGGAAGACCTAAGAGATATAAAACAGTTGGAGCTATGTCAATAATATGAGCACCTTCAATTCTGAAGTGTTCTTTAATGCCTTCTCCTTCAATAATGAAAATGCCATTCATTCTATGTAATGCAGGAGAAAAATCAGAAGGTCTAACCAGAATATCTTTGCCAGTTAATTTCCCTCTTGGTTGGATACTCATGTCCATCGTTGTAAACTGGATATCCGGTGCAAGATAAACATAAGGACCTGAATACAACTCCTCTCTTTTATATGCCCTATCTACAACCTTTTCTCCATTTTCACCTCTGACTTCTTCAAGTCTTTTGATTATAAAATCTCTGAGTTCTTCATACTCATTGTCATGATCTACAATTCCCTCTGGTTCTCGACCTTTAAGATTAATCAGGATTATCTCTTCACCATTGGTCCAGCTAGAAAATGCTTTTGTTCTTGACCAGTCAACAAGGGTATATGCTTTTTCATTATTCATATTCAAAAACGGAATGTTTATAACCTTATCCATTATCTCAGTCATACCTACTTTTTTACCAAATCTGGTTAGAAAAGACTTTAAAGAAGTCTTTATAGACTCCTGAAATCTATATTTCATAACGGCATATTTCTTGAGATTTAACAAGCCTAACTTGTTTAACCATATGTTTACATAAAATTGATAGGAAATGGATCCAAATCCATGATCGGAAAGAATTATTAAGTTGGTATTATTATCAAGCCGTTCCTTCAATCTCCCCAGTTGCTCATCAACGATGCTGTAGCTTACTTCAATCATATTTTCAAACTTCATGCATAGCTCGGGATATTGTTTTCGGAACTCAGGTATTGTGTATTTCCATGCAATATGTTGAACTTTATCTGCAAGAGTTAGAACGACGACAAAAAAGTCCCATTCAAATTTATCCATGAGATAAAAAGTAGCCTCCATAACCTTCTTGTTAGAATATATGAGATGTTGAAATGCGGAGATTTCATCTCCTGATGAATGATAGATTATCTCTGCCTCATTATCTAAGGGGTAATCTCCAAGCTTTTCTAAGAGTTCAAAATGGAGTCTGGGTGGATAGGTAAAGATACTTTTTCTATTAGGAGCTAATAATCCTGATATCATATATCCATTTACTACTTCTGGCGGATAGGCTATTGGAACATTAATAACACCCACTTTTTTCCCATATTCACTTAAGATTTTCCATATTGTCTTAGATTTAATAGAGTGGGAACTTATAAAAGGTCGTTCGTAACTATTAGCTTTCCTTTCCCTGAAATAGTATATCCCGTGTTTTCCTGCATTTTTTCCTGTGGCGAATGACGTCCATGCAACAGAGCTATTCGGAGGAATGGTACTGGTTAAGTTACCATATGCCTTGGTCTGAACCATCCTTGCCAGATTTGGCAATTTCCCCTTCTGTATAAGAGGAATGATAATATCAAAAGTTGCGCCATCAATACCAAAGACAAATACTTTTTTGTTATTCATAGTTTCATTTTAAATCAATCTATTTCGCAAGCCGTGTCGTTTTCTTTGACTGTAAGAATGTAAAAGTATTACTGCTAATAGAAAACATTGTGGATTTATTGAATTTCCGATGAGCTTTAATTTCATTCAGGCGGTCTTTCTATAATAACAGTCCGACCGGTAATATCTTCACCACGCATTACGTCTGTTACATCTTTTCCACGGACAATTGTCTCTTCAAATAAAAGGACTGGCCATAGTAAATTTCTCAGATAAACAGCAAATCTACTTGCATCAGCTATGAATGTTGCAGGGACGAATACGATATCATTTCCCTGAAGCTCGATATTATGGGCAATACTGCCTTTTTTCAGGGCGTCTTTAAGGTCAAGTTTTATCAACTGTGGGTTATCTCTATTACCTCTGATAACAAAAACACTTTTATCCTTCGCATCTTTTGTAAAGCCTCCAGCAGAAGAGATTGCCTCAAGCACATTCATTGATGTATTAATGGTAAAGACGCCGGGTTTTACAACCTCACCGAGCACATAAACTTTCTGGCTCTGGACAGACTTGATGCTTACAGATACCTGAGGGTCTTTGATATACTCAGAAATACCATCACGAATCTTATCCCTTAACTGAAAGATACTTAGACCACTAGCCTGGATATCTCCAACTAATGGATAAGATATTTTCCCTGAGGTATCTATTGGAGCTATCATTGTTAAGTCATCATGGCGATAAACTTTGATCTCAACAATATCTCCGGGACCAAGAATAAATTCTGCAGGTTTAGCCTCTTTATATAGTTCTTCCGGTGCTGGTTGTAAAGGTTGTGAAACTGCTGCTTCTTTGCCTAATGAGCTTGACTTTAAAGTAGAACATCCTGAGAAGGTAAGAAAAAAAATAGAAGATAATATGAATAAAAAAATATAAAAGACGCTAAATCTCATTCCGAAAATAGTATATCACATTTCTTTTCCTTTTTAATTAGTATGCACCAGATTTTTTCAGGACTACTTTTATTGTCTTAAAAAGTATCTTGAGATCCAGCAGAAAAGATTGATTTTTTACATAGAAAGTATCGTATCTTATCCAATCATGAAAAGGAGCGAGGCTTCTGCCCTGTATCTGCCATAATCCTGTTATACCGGGTTTTACCTTTAGTCTTGTATCACGCCAGGTCTGGCTGAATTTCATTTCATCCATTATTAATGGTCTGGGACCTACAAGACTCATCTCTCCTCTGAGAACATTAAATAATTGCGGGATTTCATCAAGGCTTGTTTCTCTTAAAAATTTTCCAAGTTTTGTAACCCTTGGATCATTTAATATCTTAAATAAAGGCCCATCGACTTCATTTTTTGGCCGTAATTCACTCTGGAGCTCTTCTGCATTTTCCACCATTGTCCTGAACTTGAACATCCTGAAAGGTTTACCACCCTTACCACACCTCTTTTGTTTATAAAATAAAGGTCCAGGAGAGTCAATTTTAATTGATATAGCAATAAACAAAAATAGGGGTAATAATAGCACAATCCCTATGGCAGAAAGTGAAATATCCAGAACCCTCTTTGATATATGATATAATTTATGAGACCTTGTACCTATTGGTGAATTCTCAGATGATGAAGAAACACTTTTTATGTTAAAGTCTGATGGAATAAGGTTTGCATCCCCCACTCTTAAACCGTTTAGCACAATCATATTCTTTATAATGCTGTTATCCGGGATATATGAGGTTTCCCCTATAATAGAATATTCAGCATGCGAGTAATTAGATATAGATGCACCATCCCAAAGTATGCATTCACGAATAACAGCACCCTCAGATATATGGCACTTTTTACCAATGACCGCAGGACCGATTATTTGTGCACCATCCTCAATTCTGCATCCATCATCTAAAAGAATAGGACCTAATAAGTAAGCATTTGGAGAAATCTTTACATCTTTACCAGCCCATACTCTTTGAGCAATCTCCTCTTTATTTTCAAGATATGAACTGAAACCATTGAAGAGCAATTCACGATGAACATTGACGTAATCATTCATATTATTGATACTGGAATAAAAACCTTTTGTTTCATAGGCAGATATATTAAAACCCTTATCCTGCAGGGCAGGAATTAATTGTTCCTTGATATCCATATAATTTTTGGGGTCAATAAACTTAAAAACAGTGGGATTCATTAGATAGATTCCAGAGGGCTTCCATGGCGATCTTCTATCCACAGATGAATGGATTGAATGGAAGCTTTTTACCATCCCGTTTTTATTAATTGAGATATTATCTATTATATGACCGTTTTTACCATTTTCTTTGTGCACCCCAACGGTAATTATTGAACCTGTTTCTTTGTGGAAATTAATTAACCCTTCGAGGTTCAGATTGCCAGCAAAAAAATTACCATGTATAACAAGGAAAGGTTTCTGGTCAAGAAATTTTTCAAGGTCTTTCAATGTGCCAGCCGTCCCCCTTGGTCGCTCCTTTTTATAAAATCTAATGTTAATTCCTGATATTTTATCTTTAAAATAATCAGGTATTTCAGTATTCTCTTTTAAAGTAATTATGACCTCTTCAATACCTTTTTCTTTTAAACAACCAACAGTGTATTCCATAAGAGGCTTGCTGAGGATAGGGAACATCCACGGGAGGCAATAATTGGTCAGAGGAGCTAATTTAATTTCTTCTTCACCTGTTAATATAACAGCTTTCTTTACACAAATTTTAGTAGAAAGGACTTTCATAATATGATAAAAAGTAAATGAAAAGATTTATGTTTCTTATAATTCTTTCTGACACCGATTTATTCTAATATTAAGCAATTTTAATGCCACTATTATGTAAAGATTGACATAAGAAAAATTGAAGAAAACTGAATAAAAATTTCTCTAACTTATTAATTTATAAGAAAAAATAAAAAGATTGTGAATTACCAATAAATAGAGGCTATTTTTCTTAAAGACAAAAGTGTTTCCTTTTTTTTCTTTTGTTTCTAAATGTATCCAATGGATACATTTAGAACATATACTGCGTCATTGCTCTATTAATAATCTTTTGCTGAGACCTCTGCTTCGACCCTTGGTCTCATCGAGGTTACCCGTGATTTTGCTTCTAAAACCCCACCCCTCCTCCCCTTTCTAAGGGGAGGAGACACCCCACCCATCCTCCCCTTTCTAAGGGGAGGAGACACCCCACCCATCCTCCCCTTGCTAAGGGGAGGATAAGGAGGGGTTATTCCCTTACTAAGGGGAGGAGGAAGGAGGGATTATCCCCTTACCAACTGGAGGAGTAAAAAGGGGTTAAACAATGGTAACCGCAGGCTTTAGCCTGCGGTTTAAATCTACAAAAAACCTTTGTAGCCGCAGGCTTTAGCCTGCGGTTTAAAACTAAGGGCAGTCAATATAATATAAAGAGAATGCCCTTGTCTTATTAGCGTCCTCAACCCCAACAACGACTTCTGTATCTGAACATGGAGGATTTAGTGAGTTTCCAACTGTAAATGGTCCTGTAGATGCTAGTGTTTGTATAGTATTATTACCATTAATTGTTGTTATACTGAAGTCAATTTTATTATGGAGGAGCGTAGCGACTTTATAAGGTGCTTTTCCACCAGAAACTGTAAAGGTTACAGTACCACCTGGAGAATCAGTTGTTTTAATAGGAGTAATGGAAAGAGTATCTTCTGAGACATCTAAGGGGATGATAAAAAAAGTCTTGCTTATATCTTGACACAGTTCTTTTTCATCATCATCACACGGAAGGTTAAAGTTTTTATCACGCAGGCGCGCTCCAATATTGCATGTTTGTTGAGATTGAACACGGGGAACTTCCCACCAGTATGTGTCTGGGCATCTTCCATAGAAGTCGCATGGAACAATTGTTATTATGTTCTGTGCATTCCAACGTGATGCCCCACACCGAAGATATAATCTGTATTGAAAAGCAAGGGGGTCTGTCTTATTGATTGTTAATTTAATTTTTTCAACATCAGTTGATTGTAAAATATCTCCTAAACCCGGGGAATTCACACAGATAAACTTTGTGCATTGTGCATAAACTAATCCTGAAAATTGAAAAACAAACAACAAGAATAGAACCATTGTGATAATACATTTTTTATACATAATCACTCCTTTTTGTATTAATTTCATGTTAATGAAGGAAAAAATCTTTTAATTCAAAAAATTTTTTACATATATCTTCTCCTTTCCCTTCTAAGATAATAGAAAGTAGATTTTGTTTTTGATAATCATTGAATATTAACACTTGATATCCACAAATCTCTTCCGAGAGTTTCTGTTCCTCCAACCTGTTTGACTGTGAGTAAATATCCAATTCTGAATAA
>JACAEY010000066.1 GCA_013388605.1 Nitrospirota bacterium
CTGTGCTTGTAGTCAAACCCTAAGATTTAATGCATGAAACCTGCAAGCACCTGAAAAATTTTTCAGGTGCTTTTTATTTTATAAAATTATCCGTCTGCGTATTAGTATAAAAGGATAGGGGGTAAGCAGTAGTAGGCTCATCGAGTATAAGCAGGTCAGGGTTGTTTATCAAAGCCCTTGCAAGTACAAGTCTCCTTTTCATTCCTCCTGATAGACTTCTAATATTTACTTTTGCTTTTTCTTTCAGTTCAACGAATTCAAGAAGTTCCCAAGCAAATTTAAGGATTCTTTTTTAGGAATATCAAAATATCTTGCATAAACGATTAAATTTTCGAGTACAGATAAATCAGGGTCGAGATTGTCTTCCTGCGGCATAACCCCTATTCTTGATTTTATAAAACTCGGTTTTTCTGAGATATCAATGCCAAAAACTTTTAATTCTCCAGAAGAGGGAGGGACAAAACAATAAACCATTCGCATTACTGTGGTCTTACCCGCACCATTTGGTCCAAGAAAACCAAAACATTCTCCCCTTGATATTTCGAAATCTATACCATCAACAGCCTTAAGATGTCCATAATATTTTGAGAGATTTCTTGCTATAACTATATGCATTAAAATAATATATTAGAAATTAAAATTTTGAACAATCTGAAGGTATTTATTTTAAAATGTCAAAATAAGTTCTATTAGCTTTTATAGGGGTGCTTTAGATAATCAAATTATAGGCAGGTTGATAAAAAATGAATCTCTATTGTAGTATTAAATAAATTTTTTCGAGGGGGAGATGAATGAAGGTTATTCTCAAAGAAGATATTAAACATCTTGGTAAAATGGGACAAGTTGTGGAAGTTGCTGACGGATATGCAAGGAACTTTTTAATACCGAAAGGGCTTGTTGTTGAAGCAAGCGCAAAGAATATCAAGTCATTAGAGCATGAAAAAAGGATTATTGAGGAAAAGGCAAAAAAGCTTAAAAATTCAGCTCAAGATCTTGCTTCAAGAATAGCTTCTTTAACTATAACAATCAAGTCAAAGGCTGGTGAAGAAGGTAAGCTTTTTGGTTCTATAACAACTATGGATATTGTAGAGTCACTAAAAAAAGAAGGGATAGAAATAGACAAAAAGATGGTTTTTCTTGGGGAACCTATAAAGAGAATAGGTTCTTATACTGTCAGTATAAAACTATATACTGATATTTCTGCACCATTAAATATTCAGGTAATTGAAGAATGAGGGAAATAGAATCGCAGTTAGAAAGGGTTCCGCCTCAGAATATTGAAGCAGAGCAATCAATTTTAGGTGCTATCCTTATTGATAATGAGGCATTACCTAAAGCATTGGAAATAATTGACAATGAGGATTTCTATAAGCTATCCCACCGAAGAATATTTAATGCTATGACAGAACTATTTGAGAAGAATGAACCTATTGATCTTATAACACTTACAGATTATCTAAGAAGACAGAATGAATTAGATGCAATAGGCGGTATTTCTTATCTTTCATCCCTCGTGAATATGGTTCCTACCGCAGCAAATATTAAATATCATTCAAAGATTGTGAGGGAGAAAGCACTCCTTAGGGGCCTTCTGAAATCAGCTACAGAGATAGTAACCAAAGTATATGAAGATAATCTTGAGGCTGAAGAACTTGTCGATTATGCAGAGAAATCTATTTTTGATATCTCAGATAAGAGGGTTAAAACATCCTTTGTTACTCTTAAAGATGTTATAAAAGATAGCTTTGAGATGATTGAACGACTCTATGATAAGAAAGAGACAATAACAGGAGTGCCTTCTGGTTTCAAGGATCTTGATGAACTTACTACCGGATTTCAGAGAGGAGACCTGATAGTAGTTGGTGGAAGACCTTCTATGGGTAAGACAGCTTTTGCGCTAAATATTGCTCAGCATGTCGGGCTTGAACTTAAAGAGCCTGTTGCAATATTTAGTCTTGAAATGGCAAAGGAACAACTTGCTTTCAGAATGCTATGTTCTGAAGCTATGGTTAATTCAAACAGTATTAGGAAAGGATTTATAAAAAAAGAAGACTGGCATAAATTAACGGCGGCTGCAAGTAATCTGACAGGAGCACCAATTTTTATAGATGATTCATCAGGTATGACTGTTCTTGAAGTGAGGGCAAAGGCAAGAAGGCTTAAGATGGAGCATGGTCTGAGTCTCGTTATAGTTGACTATCTCCAATTAATGCGGGGTAAAGGAAGCTTCGAAAGGCGTGAACAGGAGATATCAGAGATATCACGTTCTCTAAAGGCACTGGCAAAGGAATTAAATGTTCCTGTTATTGCAGTAAGCCAGTTGAATAGGAGTGTGGAACAGCGCAGGCCCCCAAAACCTATTCTTGCTGATCTCAGGGAGTCAGGTGCTATCGAACAGGATGCGGATGTTATACTATTTCTTTATAGAGATGAGATATATAATAAAGATAATTCCTCTAATAAAGGACAGGCAGAAGTTATTATCTCAAAACAGAGGAACGGACCTACAGGCGTTGTTAATCTCGCATTTATTTCTAATTGCACAAGGTTTTTAAGTATGTCTGATAGGGGATTTAATCCACCATTAGATGAAGAGGAGGTATTTTGAGGAGAACGCCTGCTGTTGCCGGGCAGTTTTATCATGCGTCTCCATCCAGGTTGTTTCAACAGGTTGAGCAATATATAACCAAAAAAGTCCCAAAGGAAGAGGCTATTGCAATTGTAGTTCCTCACGCTGGGTTGATATATTCAGGTCCAGTAGCTGGGGCTGTTTATTCGTCTATAGAGTTCCCAAAGACATTTATATTTATAGGTCCAAACCATACAGGTCTTGGAGAGAAGATATCAATAATGGAATCAGGAGAATGGGAAATACCAACAGGAGTGATACAAATAGATGAAAAGGTTTCTTATAGAATTGCATTGAACATACCTTTAGTAACAAAAGATATAAAAGCACATTTATTTGAACATTCACTTGAAGTTCAACTTCCTTTTTTAACATTTTTTTCAAAAGAAACAAAGATAGTACCCATAGTGATTCGTTCAGCATCAATACAAGAATGTAGGGAGCTCGGAGAAGGTATAGCAAAAGCAGTTTCAGATGCAGGATATTATGTTATTATCGCAGCAAGTTCAGATATGAGTCATTATGTGTCTCATGAAGTTGCAAAGGAGAAGGACGGAAAGGCAATTGAGAAGATACTTTCTCTTGCTCCAGAGGGACTATATGAAATAGTGAACAAGGAAAAAATATCCATGTGTGGTTATATTCCAACAACAGTAGCTCTTTTTGCAGCAAAGGCACTTGGTGCAAAGTCTGCAAAACTTGTAAAATATTCCACCTCAGGCGAGGTAAGTGGTGATTACGAACATGTTGTTGGATATGCAGGGATTGTACTAAGGTAAAAGAATGATTTAATACAAGCGAGCTTATGGCAGATAGTTTGGAAGAAAGACGAAAATATAAAAGATACAACGTAGAGGGTATGCAAGGTTATTTATATATGCTCTCTGAATTAGTTATAAAAAATATCAGTATAGGGGGAATGGCAATAGAGACAGAGAAGCGGCTTGATATAGAAAGGGAATATTCATTTAAGATAAGA
>JACAEY010000003.1 GCA_013388605.1 Nitrospirota bacterium
AGAACCGATTTTAGAAGCAAAATCACGGGTAACCTCGATGAGTCCCAGGGTCGAAGCAGAGGTCTCAGCCAAAGATTATCAATAGTGATTAAAGTCAGGTGAAGGTTTAAACATAATAGAAGGTAGTTTATTTTGGTTCGAAAATCGGGTCTCATATCTCTTATATAGAATATTTTGGACAGCAATGTATTTAATAATTACTGAGACACGGATAGAGTAGGTGGTATTTCAGCATTCTGTTTTATCACCCAGATATTTCCAAAATGTCTTTCTTGATATGCCCTGAGTAAACCGAGCCTTATTAATTCAAGCAAGGCAATGAATGTAACGATTAGTTGTGCTCTCGTAGTACTTTCTTTGAAAAGCTCTTCAAATCTTATTGTATTTTTCTCCTCAATTATCCCTATAATTAAGGACATCCTGTCCTTTACAGTGAGGGTCTCTTTTGTAATTTTTCCAACATCAGGAGGAGCAGTTTCAAGTATCTTTTTGAATGCGCCAAGTAAGTCAAAAAGGCTGATATCAGAGAGATAAATTTCTCCATCATTTTCATTCAATGCAGTTTCCCTACCGAAGACTTTCATCCATTCTTCCTCTCTCTCTCTTAGATGGATAGCAGCCTCTTTGAATTTCTGATATTCGATTAATTTCTGCACAAGTTCTTTCCTTGGGTCTTCAAGTTCTTCAGGTGTAATTTCTTCATCAGATGGAAGTAGCATCCTTGATTTTATATAGATGAGAGTTGCTGCCATAGCAAGAAATTCACCTGCTATATTAAGGTTCAGCTCTTTCATCATCTCAAGGTATTGTAAATATTGTTTGGTTATAAGAGCAATAGGTATGTCATAAATATCTATCTTGTTTTCCCTGATTAAATGGAGTAGTAGATCGAGGGGTCCTTCAAAGACAGGAATTTTTATATTATAGATTTCGTCCACAATCTATATAATTATTTTTTTTCTGAGCTTATCCATCAATTTAATAATATTCTCAGCAGTCTTTATTGAGTCTTCCGCATCAGCTTTGTCAATGGTTTCAAAGTCTCTGTAGTCAACATTAGTTCTTCTCGAAAATAACATTTTGAATTTTTTGAAAACATCAATGGAAAGAATACCAGGTTTAATGAACCTTAAACCAAGCATTGTAAGTATGCCCTCATGAGTCTGCAGATTGGTTCCTTTTAGAATCAGGAGCGACCTTGCTGTATTGAGCACAGCATAGTAACTTCTATTTATGGATGTTTTGTATCTACCTTCCTTGAAATTTGCTCTTGCATCTTCAAGGAACTCATAAGCTTTAGCCATTCTCATATCACTAAGTGATTTCTTATACGTAGACTCAATAGTCAAAATAAAATACCCTCTTTCATGATATTTTTATAAAATGGCGTCCGATATTTTTTTTCCATGCCAAATGCCAGGACATCTTTTATCACGGGGTGAAAAAGATACACCACTCTTCATTTCCTCATCAACAAAAATGCTTATGATTTCATATTCAATCAATGGTTCTTTGTTTTTTATAGTCACGAGAACATCGAAATCAGACCATTCACCATGATCACCCCTTACCATTGAGCCAAAGGCGTAAACAGAAACAATCCTATTAGGGAATCTCTTTTTGAGTTTCTCAGTTACCCGTTTTAACGCTTTTTTCTCATGATCAAACATTTTGAAATTCACTTTACCATTGTATTGGTTTATTCAGAATTATTATACACTAATAATATTTAAAATATTGTTTAAGAATTCATTGATAACAATCTTGATGTAATTCATGATAAGCCATTATTTAACGGGATGCTTGCTGTTAATCTCAGGAAACATCAAGAAGAAGAATTACAAGAGAAGCAAAGAAGATTATGGAAAGACAAAAGCTAATGACATTGTCAGGAGGTGTTGTCTTTTAAAGCCACCAACAATGTCTGTGGTAGATTAATCCCAAAATTATTTACCAAATTATACTGCCACTGCCTTCTCAGTCTCCTTCAGCCAAAGGAGTCTTGAGCCATTCATAATAGAATAATTTAGAGACTCAATCAGCATAAATGGATCAACTTCAAGACCTTCTTTCTTTTCATAAGGTAAGATTGTGAGCTTTTCTTTCTTAACTTTAATAGCCTTTTTAATTTCTGAATCTGTTACTTTTAATGTGCTTCCCATATGTTTCGCAAGATCTATAAATATCTCTCTATGTGTCCTACTCTCTCCCGGTGGTTCGACAGCTTTTTCTACTTTCTTTAATCTCCCAAGATAATCCAGTATTGTGCCATCAGATTCAAGTATTGCTGTCGATGGAAGAACAACATCTGCGAGCCTTGCAAGAGGTGTAAGATGAGAATTCTGGACGATTAGGAAATCCACATCAGGTCTTTCAAAAAGAGGGATTTCTCCTATAGCATATAGGACATTCAGACTATCGCTTTTTGCCCTTTGCTCTTTTTTATTTGATATCCCGACCATATCCTTGTATGAGCTTCCTTCTGTTATTAGACCCATCATCGTCACCCCTTTTGAATTTGCCTCAAAAGGAATTGCAATAACCTGTGGAACATTGAGTTTCAATTTACTTGCAGTAATCTCAATATTACATGAAGCATCGTAAAGTGAAGGAGATGTTAAAATAACTGTTTTTTCTGCCTTTATTAAAAGGTCACCAGCCTTTTCAAGTTCAGAGACTTCTTCTTTGCCTTCTGTTTTTTGCTCTTTGCCCTTTGCCATCTGCTCTTCTAAAGCCTTTGCCAGTGCTGAAAGTGTTGATACCTCTTTATCTTTAAGGCTTACTGTAGCAACAGATGCAATCTTTGGTTCACCCGAATTTATTACGATTAGCTTTGCACCTCTTTCGACTTTCCTTCTGATGATCGCATCAAGAGCAGGAAGTATTCTTAGCCATTGGTTCGGATCAATCCCAACAAGCACTATAAGGTCAGCGTTCTCAAGGTCTGCTCCAGTACTTCTCATTGAATCAGGATCAGCATAAAGACTTACTGTTGTATCAATATTCTTTGTCTTAACAATATCAGAGGCGAATTTCTTCATTGCGAGTGCATCTTCATTTAGAATTCCTGCTGTGCTAATAAATCCCGAGTTTTTACCAGCATCTCTCAGTTTTTTAGAGACGATTGAAATAGCTTCATCCCAGGAAATCACTTTCAGTTCATCACCGACTCTCTTCATAGGGTTGGTGACACGTGACTCGTTCTTCAATGAATCAAATCCAAATCTGCCGATAGCACAGATATAGCGCTCAGCAGAACCTTCTTCAGCACCTGCATTTATTTTTACTACTTCACCGTCTTTTGTGCTAACAATAATATCACATCCATTTCCACATGATAGACACTGAGACTGTATCTTTTTGTATTCCCATTCCCTTCCTTTTCTCCATCTATCAGCCTCGAGAAGGGCATTAACAGGACATACATCAACACAGCTTCCACAGAATGTACATTCAGATTCCTGTAAGGGTTTGTCGCCTGCTGTGATTACCTTTGAACCAATACCCCTTCCCATAAAATCCAGCACATTAGTTCCCTGTTCTTTACAAATTCGGACACATCTTCCACAGAGGATAC
This sequence comes from Nitrospirota bacterium, assembly GCA_013388605.1. Taxonomy (GTDB): domain Bacteria; phylum Nitrospirota; class Thermodesulfovibrionia; order Thermodesulfovibrionales; family SM23-35; genus JACAEY01. The sequence continues at coordinate 3,578 of JACAEY010000003.1, forward strand.
AATATTCAGGGTCCCTTTTAATAAATGGGTTTGCCTCATCTGTTGGATAACCAAACTTCTTTCGTGTAAAACTCGATTCCTTTATTCCAAAATTATATGCATAACTCTGGAGCCTGCATATACCAGCCTTTGTGCATGTCATACAATCGAGAGGATGCATTGAAAGGATGAGGTCTATAACAAACTTTCTAACTTCTTCAACCTTTTCGGTCTTTGTATTTACAGACATCCCTTCTTTAACCTTTGTATTGCAGGCTATAACAGGTGCTTTCATTCCTTCAATCTCAACAAGACACAGTCTGCATGCACCAACACCCTTCATTCCCTTCAGATAACAGAGGTTTGGTATATGAATACCTGCTAACTCTGCTGCTTCAATGAGGTTTATTCCTTCAGGTGCTTTAATCTCCTTACCGTCTATCTTCAATGTCACCATCTTTATCATGCAAACCTCCTATTTTAAATTATTTACTGCTTACTGGTTCTTCTATCTGGGTTGTTATGACCTCTATAGCCCCCACAGGGCAGACCTTAATACACTCACCACATTTTGTACATCTCTTCTGCCTTATCTCAAACGGTGAATAACCAGATAGATAAGGCTTTTTGGGCTCTCCGATGATAGCACCATACTTACAGACTTCTAAACACTTACCACACATGATACATAAATCAGGATTAATTACATATTCAATAAGGCTGATGCATTCCTTCTTTGGACAGATGCCTGAAAGGTGTTGCTGAAACTCATCCATTGAGCTGGTGAGAATATCCATTATAAATTTACCCGTATTTCTTCCCTTTATGCAGTAAGAACCCACTATCATCTGAGATGCGATTCTTTTGAGTGCATCGAGGTCTTTCTCATTGACACCTTCAAGATGTTGCGCAATGCTTATTAGCCTTAATTTTGCCTCATATGTACCGAGTGAACAGGGATAACATTTGCCACACATCGGACCGGCAAGAAACTCCTCAACAAAGTAAAGCGACCTCTGAACCGGGCATGCTCTTTCCTCAGCCTCCTTTTTAATATCCTCGAGTTTCCTTTCTTTTTCTTCCGCTAAAGTCTCTTCATTCATTTTTCCTCCAAAAGCCTATCATGTGACGAATGAAATAATTTTTAGGATTTTAAAACCTTATGTTCTTCCTTTGTTTTTTCTTTGACTCGCACAGCTCCTATCGGGCATATTGCATAACAATCACCACAACCTTTGCATACATTTGCATCTATTAAAAAACCTGTTTTAGTCTCTTTGATAGCATTCACCCTGCAGATATATTTACATCTTCCACAGAGGTAACAAATATCCTTATCAATAGAATAAATAATTGGTTCTCGTATCTGTACAGCGCCCAATGGACAGGTCATATAGCAAACTTTACATTTCTGGCAATAAATCTGGTCTATGTAGAATCTACCGTCTTCCCCTTCTTTTATCGCTTCATAAGGACAAGCATCCATACAACGCATACATTGGTAACAGATATCGTTATTAATGAATAATGAAGCAAGAAATGTACAGACCTGTGCACGGCAGTATTTTTCATATATGTGTTCTTCATATTCATGACGGAAATATTTTATAGTTGTAAGGACTGGATTTGGTGCTGTTTGACCGAGACCACAGAGGGAGCCTTCTTTAACAAGTTTTCCTAACCTCTCAAGCCTCTCTATATCTCCGGGCTCGCCATTTCCTGATGTTATCTTTTCAAGTATCTGGAGCATCTGGTAAGTGCCTATTCTGCAGGTAGGACATTTCCCGCATGATTCTGATTGCGTAAATGAAAGGAAAAACTTGGCAACATCTACCATACAGTTATCCTCATCCATCACCACCATTCCGCCTGAGCCCATAATTGAGCCTACCTTAGAGAGAGAGCCGAAATCTACTGGGAGGTCTAAATGGTTTTCAGGGATACAGCCACCTGACGGACCTCCTGTCTGAACAGCCTTGAATTTTTTGTTCTGTAGGATGCCTCCACCTATATCAAATATAATCTCTCTTAATGTGATACCCATTGGAACTTCAATAAGACCTGTATTCTCTACTTTACCTGTCAGTGCAAAAACCTTTGTGCCTGGTGAATCCTGTGTTCCTATACTAAGAAACCAATCAGCACCCTTTGTAATTATTATGGGTATTGTTGCAAGTGTTTCAACATTATTAATTACAGTTGATTTTTCCCATAAACCGCTCTCAACAGGGAAGGGGGGTCTTGGTTTAGGCATCCCACGCCTGCCTTCTATTGAAGTCATAAGTGCTGTCTCTTCACCACACACAAATGCACCAGCGCCTTCTCTGATATGCACTGTAAAGTCAAAACCTGTCCCGAGAATATTTTTGCCGAGAAGCCCTATCTCCTCAGCCTGTTTAATTGCGATAGAGAGATTTGTAACAGCAAGGGGATATTCATGACGCACATAAATAAATCCATATTTTGCACCTATTGCATAAGCACATATCAACATTCCCTCAAGAAGACTATGTGGATCACCCTCCATAATCGAGCGGTCCATGAACGCCCCTGGGTCACCTTCGTCACCGTTAGCTATAACAAACCTGACATCACTCTTGAAGTTCTTTGTAAATTTCCATTTTGTACCGGTTGGGAATCCAGCTCCTCCTCTTCCCCTGATATTAGATTTTTCAACTTCATCTAAAATCTGGTCAGGTGTCATCTTAGAGAGTACCTTTTCAATTCCTTTATAACCGCCAACAACAATATAGTGATAAATATTTGTTGGATCTATTTTCCCATTATGCCTTAAGACTACCCGGACCTGCTTACTATAAAATGGTACATCATTTATAAAGTAGGATGTTTCGCCGAAGGCACGCCTGTAAAGTAGGTCCCATATCGGTTTTTCACCTCTAAGTGTTCTGGATATTATCTCAGGCACTTTCTCTAACTGAACCTTTTGATAAAAATATCCTTCAGGGTCTATAATCATTACTGGGCCCTTCTGGCATAACCCTTGGCATCCAGTTGTAACTATCTCAATTTTATCTCCATGTATTTCGGATTCTTTTTTGAGTCTTTCTGCTACTTTGAGTGAATTATTCGCTCTGCAACCGGTCCCACAGCATATCCTTATTCTCTTTTTATTTGGTGCAAGTAGACCTTCTTTCGAGAGGTTATCCCTCAGGGCAACAAGGTCATCAATACTATTAAGTCTCTTCATATCTTTGCTACCATAACTAAATTAATAAACACTTTCTTCAACATAACAAATCTCTGGAAGAAGATATGACACCAGGTCTCTAAAAGTTAACATCCCCACAATATTATCTCCTTCCACAACTGGTATATGTCTGATCTTCTTTCTTGAAGCAACATTAATCGCTGAACTAATCTCTACTGATGGATCAAGTGTTGTAATATCATGTCTCATAATATTTTCTATAGTTTCATCAAAGTGAATATTATTAAAGGCGCATCTTACAATATCTCTTTCAGTAAAAATACTTACCAACTTATTATTTTCGTCCACAACAAAAATTCCACTCACATTCTTTTCGTTCATGGTTTGAACTGCATCTTTTATTGTTTGATTCTTCTTGACAGTTACTATAATATGGGGTTTCGATTTTAAAATATCTTTCAACGTCATTCTGCTTCTCCTTTCAATTGCCTCTATCTCTTCATAAGGGATTTTCAATTCTTCCTCAAGACGCATAAATCTTTGCTTAATAATCTTTACCGCACCTACTGGACAGGCATAATAGCAGGCTTTACATTTTGTGCAATAATCCTGGTCGATAAAGAAATCTCTTCTTGTCTCTTTCACTGCATCAAAGGCGCATACCTGCTTGCATATACCACATAAAATACATTCCATTTGATCTATTCTATGTATTCCTATGTTGCAGACCTTTGCACGGCAATATTTTTCTCTAATATGTTCTTCATATTCATCCCTAAAATATCTTATTGTTGTTAATACAGGGTTAGGTGCAGTCTTTCCAAGGCCACATAAAGAACCCTCTTTTACAAGCTCACCAAGTTTTTCAAGCCTCTCTATATCTCCGGGCTCGCCATTTCCTGATGTTATCTTTTCAAGTATCTGGAGCATCTGGTAAGTGCCTATTCTACAGGTAGGACATTTCCCGCATGATTCTGATTGCGTGAAGGAGAGGAAGAATTTTGCAACATCTACCATACAGTTATCCTCATCCATCACCACCATTCCGCCTGAGCCCATAATTGAGCCTATCTTTGCGAGGGAATCAAAATCCACTGGTAGATCAAGATACTGTTCAGGGATACATCCTCCTGAGGGCCCCCCTGTCTGAACAGCCTTAAATCTTTTGTTTTGAATGATTCCTCCTCCGATGTCAAAGATAATCTCTCTCAGGGTTATCCCCATTGGAACCTCAACAAGCCCTGTATTCTTAACCTTTCCCGCCAGAGCAAATACCTTGGTGCCAGATGAATTCTGAGTCCCAATATTGTGAAACCAGTCTGCGCCCTTTTCTATGATATAGGGTATGTTTGCAAAGGTTTCAACATTATTAATCACGGTTGGCATTTCCCATAACCCACTTTCTACGGGAAAAGGTGGTCTTGTCCTCGGCATACCTCTTTTCCCCTCTATCGATGCCATAAGGGCTGTCTCCTCTCCACATACAAAAGCACCTGCACCTTCCCTAATATGGACAGTAAAATCAAACCCTTTACCGAGAATGTTTCTGCCTAAAAGACCGATCTCCTCAGCCTGTTTTATGGCTAACTTGAGTGTTTTAATAGCAAGGGGATATTCATGACGTACATAGATAAATCCATAGTTAGCACCTATTGCATAGCCACAAATAACCATTCCTTCAAGAAGGCTGTGGGGGTCACCTTCCATTACAGACCTATCCATAAATGCCCCTGGATCACCCTCATCTCCATTGGCTATTACCATCTTAACTTTGCTGGGATTTTCTTTAGCATAGTTCCATTTTATGCCAGTCGGGAATCCTGCACCTCCTCGACCTCTGATATTTGACCTCTTTACTTCTTCAACCACATCTTCAGGTCTCATGGAGGAAAAAATCTTCTCGATAGCACCATAACCACCATTTGCTATGTAATGATGAATATTAAACGGGTCTATGTTGCCAGTATTCCTGAGCGCAATCTTTAATTGCTTTTTATAAAAAGGTATCTCATCCATTACTTCTTTAGGTGCATCAAGAAAGGAATCCCTGTAAAGGAACTCTCTAACAGGTAATCCTGTTGAGTATGTCGTTGAGATAATTTCTTTTGCCTTCTCCGGACGAACTCTCTGATAGAAATAACCGTATGGTTCAATCTTAATAAGGGGACCCCTCTGACAGAGACCCTGACAACCTGTCTTTACTATATCGATTTGATTACCACTTTTAGATATCTCCTCCTCTAATACCTTTGCAACCTTATGAGAACCTAAGGTACTGCAAGGAAGACCGCAGCAGACTTTTAATGTATTTTTCCTTTGTCTGAAAACATCCTCAACAAGAAGTTCTCGAAGATTCTTTAACTCCTCTATACTCTTAAGTTTTTGCATTTTTTTCTTTATCAGGTAGAGTATTATTCCGCTTCATCCTCTTCCCTTTCTTTTAAAGAATTTATTATGCCCTCTAATTTCTTTGGTCCTATTTCACCTATAACCTCTTCGTTAATCACAGTCACAGGTGCAAGCCCACAACATCCAAAACACCCAACTGTTTCAAGGGTTAAGGCAAGGTCTGGTGTAGTCTCTCCATCTTTTATACCAAATTCTTCTTCAAGAGTATTCAAGACCTTTTTTGAACCTCTAACATAACAGGCTGTTCCAAGACATACTTTCACAATCTTCTTACCCCTTGGTGTGAAATAGAACATCTTGTAAAAGCTTGCAACACTATAAATCTCAGCAAGAGAGATGTCGAGCTTACTTGAAAGTTTTCTTAGCACATCCTCAGGTAGATAACCATAGTCTTCCTGAATCTTTTGAAGGGCATGTATCAAGATACCACGTTTTTTATCACTCTCGCGAAGGATTGTTCTAACCTCACCTATTTGCTCATCAACATCGATCGTTTCTATTTCCATATAGACCTCCATAAACCGTTATACATGACATGCACATGTAACATGTTATACTCCACTCATTACTCTTTTTAGGTAACTTATCAAGCCCAATATCATCTGTTGTATCTTATCAACCTCATCAAAACACATCAGAGCTCAGATGCTCTAATTTTTGCAAATAATGATAGAGTTTCTGAATTGTATGTTTTTTTCTTATTCATTATGCATTATATGTCATTCAATACATATTACGGTTATGACTAATAAATTCCCAGATGTGGTTTAACAGACTTTTCGAGTTCCCGCCTTGCTGCCATATCGAGTAAAACCCTTTCAATTCCAAATCTACCAGGTTCATATTTTCTGAGCTTGAGAGCTTCTCTTGCCCTATCAATATAATTGAGTGTTAGGTCAAGAATCTTTTCTGGATCGGGCTCGAAATGGAGAGCGCCCTTAAACCTTTCGAACCATACTTCTGTCATGATTCGGGTTACTTCCTGACTTGCCTCTACAGGGGATTCACCACCAAATATAACAGGCACGCCAGATCCAGCAAAATAGCATCCTATAGCGATAGCCTTTTCACTCATCCATTCAGGAGCAATACCAACTGCAGGCATCCCCCCGATCTCATCAGAGAGACCACCTTCTTCTGCCATAGCTGAGGCTATTGTAAGTATTCTGGAGTTATCTACACATGCCCCGAGGTGCAATACTGGTGGAATTCCTATTGCTTCGCATACCTCTCTTAACCCAGGCCCAGCATTTTCCAATGCCATCTCAGGGGTAAGAAAACCAGCAGCACCACAAGCATGTGAACCACAACCTGTTGATACTATAATTACATCGCGTTTGATCAACTCCAGTGCTAGAAAGCG
>JACAEY010000013.1 GCA_013388605.1 Nitrospirota bacterium
TGGGTGAATATTTCAGGGATAAAGGGATGCATGCCCTTGTCTGTTATGATGACCTCTCAAAACAGGCTCATGCATACAGACAGCTTTCACTGCTTCTCAGGCGTCCACCTGCACGTGAGGCATATCCTGGTGATGTCTTTTATCTACATTCAAGACTCCTTGAGAGGGCTTCAAAACTCTCTGATGAATATGGTGGTGGCTCTCTCACAGCACTTCCGATAGTTGAGACCTTAGCAGGGGATATCTCTGGCTATATTCCAACGAACGTTATATCTATTACTGATGGACAGATATTTCTTGAGACAGAGCTCTTTTATGGTGGTATAAGACCGGCTATTAATGCAGGTCTTTCAGTCAGCCGTGTTGGTGGTGCTGCACAGATAAGGGCAATGAGACAGGTTGCTGGAATGCTCCGACTTGACCTCGCACAGTATAGAGAGCTTGCTGCTTTTGCACAGTTCGCCTCTGACCTTGATAAAGCAACCCTTGCACAGATTGAGAGAGGAAGAAGAATGGTTGAACTCCTGAAACAGGACCAATATGTCCCTATGCCTGTTGAAGACCAGATAATACTTATTTTTGCAGGTACACAGGGACATCTTGATGACATACCTGTTGAGGCTATAAGGAGCTTTGAAGAAGGATTCCTGAGATATATAAGATCTGAGAAACAAGACCTTAGAAAGGAATTGAAAGAAAAGAAAATAATAGAAGATGACCTCAAGGCAAAACTTAACGATGCGGTTACATCGTTTAAGAATACCTTTAAAGCTCAATTATAAATTTATACTCTTTAACTTAAGCATGGAGGACAAATGCCAACCTTAAGGGACTTAAGGAGAAAGATAAAAGCAATCCAGAATACCAAGAAGATCACGAAGACGATGAGGATGGTTGCTGCTGCTAAATTGAGAAAGGTGCAGGACAGGATGCTTAATTTCAGACATTATGCGATGAGTATGGAATCAGTTCTATTTGACCTTTCGAAAGTTGGAGAAAGAGAACTCCATCCTTTACTTGCTGTGAGACCGAGAAAGACAGTTGAGGTCCTTGTACTTACTTCTGATAGAGGTCTTTGTGGTGGATTTAATACAAATATCCTGACAAGTGCATCGAGACATATTGATTCCTTAAGAAAAGAGGGGTTTGAGTTAAGCATAAGTGTTGTTGGAAGAAAAGCAAGGGATTTTTTCAAGAGGAGAAATATACCAATGAGGAAGTCGTGGGTTGGACTTTCAGGAAGGATTACCTATGCTAATGCACAGGAGATCTCGGGTGATCTTATTGAGAATTATATTAATGAGACATTGGACGAGGTTGTTATTATATATAATGAATTCAAGAGTGTTGTATTACAGAAGGTTACAATAGCAAGGCTTCTTCCAATTGGAGAGATAGAGACAGAGGTTACACAAGTAGAAAAAGGTTCAATTGCCGTTGATTTCCTTTATGAACCTTCTCCAGAAATTCTATTCGAGAGACTACTTCCAAAGCATATAGAGATTCAGGTCTTCAGGGCATTACTTGAGTCCTCAGCAGCTGAGGAGGCAGCAAGGATGAGTGCTATGGAGCGTGCCTCAAACAACTGTGATGAGCTCATAGCCAAGATTACATTGCAGGCTAACAAAGTTAGACAGGCAAGTATCACAAAAGAGCTAATGGATATCGTAGGTGGTGCTGAAGCCTTAAAAGCATAAAAAGGTAAGTTATAGTCTATAAAGGAGGTTTATATGAATATCGGAAAGATTTCACAGGTAATAGGTGTTGTCGTGGATGTGGAATTCGAAAAAGAATTGCCTGAGATCCTCGATGCCCTCAGGGTAGACGAACCAGGAGACCCTTCAAAAGGATTACCTGAAATACATCTTACACTTGAGACAGTTGCACATCTTGGTGAAAATAAAGTAAGGACCCTTGCAATGGGTGCAACTGATGGTCTTGTGAGAGGCATGAAGGTCGTGGATACGGGTCAGCCTATAACAACACCTGTTGGTAAAGCAGCCCTTGGAAGGTTAATAAATGTATTGGGTGAGCCGATTGATGAACTTGGTCCTGTAGAGGGTGGAGAGAGATGGCCAATCCACAGACCTGCACCCGATTTTACAGAACAGATAGCAACTATGGAACAGTTTGAGACAGGGGTCAAGGTATTTGACCTGCTCGTTCCATTTGTCAAAGGTGGTAAGATGGGGATGTTTGGTGGTGCAGGTGTTGGCAAGACCGTTATTATTATGGAAATGATTCATAATATCGCTATGAAGCACGGAGGTGTCTCTGTCTTCTGCGGTGTTGGGGAAAGAACAAGGGAAGGCAATGACCTCTATCTCGAGATGAAACATTCTGGCGTTTTACCTAATGTTGCCCTAATATATGGTCAGATGAATGAGACCCCAGGGGTCAGGGCAAGGGTAGGACTAACAGGACTAACTGTGGCAGAGTACTTCAGGGATCAGGGACAGGATGTTCTTATATTCATAGATAATATCTTCAGGTACACACTTGCAGGTTCTGAAGTCTCAGCACTTCTTGGTAGAATGCCGTCAGCAGTTGGTTATCAGCCAACGCTCGGAACTGATATGGGAGCATTGCAGGAAAGGATTACAACAACAACGAAAGGTTCCATTACCTCGATGCAGGCAGTCTATGTCCCTGCTGATGACCTTACAGACCCTGCCATTGTAACAGCATTCTACCACCTTGACGGTACTGTTGTTCTTTCAAGACAGATCGCAGAGCTCGGTCTTTATCCTGCAGTTGACCCATTGGATTCAACATCAAGGATACTTGATCCAAAAGTTCTTGGAGAAGAACATTATGGTGTTGGTAGAAAAGTTCAGGCAATACTTCAGAGATATAAAGAACTTCAGGATATCATCGCAATTCTTGGTATCGAAGAACTCTCTGAAGATGATAAGCTCCTTGTAGCAAGGGCGAGGAAACTTCAGAGATTCCTAAGCCAGCCATTCCATGTTACTGAAGTCTTTACAGGGACACCCGGTGTTTATGTTAAGATCGAAGATACAATAAAGGGTTTCAAGGCAATTGTAGATGGTAAATATGATGATATGCCAGAGCAAGCGTTCTATATGGTCGGTCCCATTGAGCAAGCTGAGGAAAAGGCGAAAAAACTGGGTTGGACAAGACAGATATAAAAGACAATGGGTGAGGGCTTATGATGGAAAAATTAAAATTAGAGATTGTAACACCTGATGGCCTTGTTTACAGCGGAGAAGTTGACGAAGTTACAGCTACCGGAAGCGAGGGTGAATTTGGAGTTCTGCCAGGACACGCACCTTTTCTTACAACCCTTAAGATAGGTATGCTTATAGCAAGAAAAGGTAACGAGGTTATCTATTTCTTTATAAATACTGGATATGCAGAAGTTGGACCTGACAAGGTTGTAGTACTGGCAGACAGTGCAGAAAGGGCAGAAGATATTGATGTTGAAAGAGCAAAGGCAGCAATGAAAAGGGCAGAAGAAAGGCTTAAAAAGCGGGAAGAGATAGATTTTGCTCGTGCAGAATCAGCACTCGAAAGGGCTACTACAAGAATACAGATAGCAGAGAGAAGAATAGTGAGATAGAACTATAAATATAATCAAATTATGAAGGCCATGTTAAATTCATGGCCTTTTTCTTTTAAACCAAAATTTAGACTTCAGCAATTTTCTTGAAATAGGATGCTAAAGTATATCTGTAAAAATGCGGTCTCATCGAGGTTACCCGTGATTTTGCTTCTAAAATCGGGTCTCATACCTGTCTTTCTAAGAGCATGAAGTATTATTTGGACAGATGTGAATGCTTACAAATATTAATAAGCTTACTAATTTTTGTAGATAACCTAAATTTTTATAAAAGTATTATATATAATTATCTTATGGAAAATATCTTAAAGGCATTACCTCATACATTTATACCCATTTTCGTTGCTATTGATGTTTTTGCGATCCTTCCTATTTTTATTTCACTCACCGCTGATATGCCTAAATTGCGAAAACAGATAATCAGGGATTCTATATTTACAGCACTGATTGTTGGGCTATCATTTGTAGCTCTGGGTGAAGCAATTTTTAATATTCTTGGAATTACTTCAGATGACTTCAAGATTGCAGGTGGTCTTGTTCTTCTTATTCTTGCAATCTCTGAGCTTATAAAACATGAGGAGAAAAGCAGGAAACCAGCAGGAAGGGTAGGAGTTGTCCCAATTGGTGTCCCTTTAATAGTGGGACCCGCTGTTTTAACCACCATCCTGGTTCTCGTTGACCACTATGGAATTATTCCAACAATTATATCTTTTATATTAAATCTTTTTATTATCTGGATATCATTTAATAGTGCAGAACGTATCACAGATATCTTAGGAAAGGGGACAATAGGAGGAATTTCAAAAATTATGGCTCTCCTTCTTGCATCAATAGCAGTAATGATGATACGTCTGGGGATTAGTAATATTATCAGAGATATGTAAATGACCTCCCCTTTTCCCTCTATGCTAATGAGGGTTTAGGTAAGGTAAAGGTAAAAGGAGAATAATGCTTATAGGAATTATATCAGATACTCATGATAACCAGATTCAGACAAAGAAGGCGATAGAAGCCTTTAACAAAAGAGGTATTGAATATGTCATCCATGCAGGAGATTATACATCACCTTTTACCTTAAAACTATTTAAAGAACTTAATTGCAGATATGTAGGTATTTTCGGAAACAATGATGGTGACAAGCTCCTTCTTCTTGAAAAGTCTGAAGGAAACATTTATAACCAACCTTATAAATTTACATTGGAGAATAGAAAGATTATTGTCTTACATGAGCATCATCTTGTTGATGACCTTGCTGATAGCGGGCATTTTGACCTGATTATATATGGCCACACTCATGAGGCTTTTTTGAAAAGAGTTAAGAACACTCTAATAGTAAACCCGGGTGAAGCAGGTGCATGGCTTTATGGAAGATCTACAGTGGCAATAGTAGATTTAAAAAATATGGAAGCAGAGATTATAGAGCTTTAATTATATTGTTATTCCATCTATCCTATTCAGTCCATAATCCTTCGCCAGTTTTATTGCTTCATCAAACTCTTTGTTAGTAATCCTTCTATTCAATGGTGGATAGTCAAATGCCTTAAAACATGGATGGTACTGATCCATAATATTAATATAGGTATTTTTTGAAATCTCTTCAGCAAAGAACTTGACAACCCCTTCTGTTCCTGCGATACCCTGAGGAAGAACAAGATGCCTTACAAGAAGACCTCTAAGGGCAACCCCTTTATCTATATATAAATCACCAACCTGCCTGTGCATCTCTTTTATAGAAGACTTCGCAGACTCAGGATAATCTTTTGCATAGGAATATTTTAATGCCATTTGAGGGTCTATATATTTGAAATCAGGCATATATATATCAATAAAGCCTTCCAGAATCTTAAGTGCCTGTATTGATTCATATCCTCCACAGTTATATACAATAGGTATATTCAGTCCTTTCTCTGATGCAAGTTTTATTGACCTGAGCATCATTGGCATCTGGTGTGTGGGTGTGACAAAATTGATATTGTGGCATCCTTGCCGCTGAAGTGAAAGCATTATATCAGCAAGTTTTTCATGAGACATTTCTACGCCTTCTCCGAGGTGGCTTATAGAATAGTTCTGACAATAAAGACATCCTAAATTACAATTTCCAAAGAAGATTGTACCAGAACCATACCTTCCAACGAGTGGTCTCTCTTCACCAAAGTGTGGGCCCCAGCTTGATACAAAGGGCTTATCTGAAGTTCTACAAAACCCGAGCTCACCCGATGTCCTGTCAACCCCGCACCTTCTCGGACAAAGAGTACACTCCTTTAAGATATCTTCCGCCTCTTTCATTTTATCAGACAAAACCTTATTGGATAAGAGTCTATAGGCAGGGATATATGTATCCAGTTTTGTTCTCATAATTTATTATAACAGGATATTAACCTTTCAATTTTCGAAGTTCTTTTATCTTTTCTGAAATATCTTCTGGTAAAGGTGCAACAAATTCTACATATTTTCCTGTTGCTGGATGAATAAGTCCCAATTTTTCTGCATGAAGCATCTGTCTTGGAAATAATATTCTAACCCCTTTACCTATATCCAAAACTGTCTTTTCCCCATATGTCTTGTCACCAAGTACAGGGTGTCCCATTGATGCAAAATGCACACGTATTTGGTGCATCCTGCCTGTCCTGAGTCTTACCTCTATTAATGTTGCCATTGCGAATCTCTCCAGAACCTTCCATAGCGTAATAGCCTCTTTCCCATCTTTTACTCTTGTTGACATCTTTTTTCTGTCAGACAGTGAACGCCCTATCCTCAAAGATATCTCTCCTTCATCCTTGGCAAGACTTCTATAAACTAATGCAATATACCTTTTATTTATCGTTTTTTCCCTGAATTGCTCTATTAAGTTATAGTAAGCCTCGTCTTTTAATGCAATAACCATCACACCTGAGGTATCTTTATCAAGTCTGTGAACCACTCCGGGTCTTAATGGACCCCCAACTGTAGCAAGTTTTTTACAATGGTAATAAAGTGCGTTCATAAGTGTTCCGTGGCTGTGTCCAGCACTTGGGTATACAACCATACTTGAAGGTTTATTTACAACGACAAGATAATCATCTTCATATAGGATTTCTAATGGGATAGGTTCAGGAATAAGTTCATCGGTCTCTTCTTCAGGAAAATTTATAGAAATAAGTTCACCCGCCTTTATCTTATAATTCTGACTTTTTATCTTTCCGTTAACAAGGACATTGTTTTTTTCAATAAGTTTCTTAATCTGAGACCTGGTTATGCCCGTCTTTTTAGAAATGAATGTATCGAGTCTCTGACCTGATTCTGGTAATTGAACCGTGATATCTTTGATAATCGACATTATTCTATATTAGAAATTCTAAGCCTTTTCTCGATTTGTGAGCATATGCCATGAATCATTCTCATCTCCCATTCTGTTAATCCACCTCTACCTATCAAGTGCTTGAGGTTTCTCATAATTCTTTTTTCTATGTCTCTATTGCCTTTCGGAATATATTCCAATAGTTTCAACACAGAGTTTATGTGGGAATAGAGATTTTCAAGTTCTTCATGTTTTACAAGCGATGGATAAGGAAGGTTATATGTCTTTACCCCGAGTTCATATGCAACAAGTAATACACTTTGAGCAAGATTAAGTGAAGGTAACAATGGATCAGAAGGAATTATTATGAGGAGTCCACATTCCTCAACCTCTTTGTTATTTAAACCCTTATCCTCTCTACCAAATAAGATTGCGACTTTATTTTTCTGGGATGCAGCAACAATCTTTTCCACAGATTCCTTTAATGGAAGGATCAGCCCTCGTCGCTTTCCAACTCTCCTTGTAGTTCCAATAACTAAATTTTTATCTTTTAATGCATTGTTAAGTTGTGTCCATACAGTTGCTTTTTCGAGTAAATCAGATGCATTACATGCCATCCTTTTTGCCTCAGGAGTAAGAAACGGGGCAGGATTAATAAGTTCAAGGTTTTTAAAACCCATATTCTTTATTGCCCTTGCACATGCCCCGATATTTCCGGGCTCTCTCGGCTCAACAAGTATAAAAAATATATTATCCTTCCATAGCCGCATATTTTATTTAATTATAGAAAATGTAAGTATCTTACATCATTTTTCATAGAGCCACTACTCCACTCTTTATTGACAAAATGTGTCATGTTCTTAAGACTCAGTTATCTTAAATATATATTTCTGACTAAAATCAATAACTTATAAAATATAGTATTGGCACAGAAATTGTTTAAGTTTCTTAGTAGGAGAGAGTTACTAATGAGAATATATGAGCTCGCTAAAAAATTAGGTGTAAAAAATAATAGCATACTCTATGAGCTCTCAAAGCTTGGTATCGAGGGGAAGAAACATTCTTCTAATATTGACTCTACTCTGGCAAAGAGATTAGAGGATATCTTACTTAAAGAGAGCATTGAGCAGAAAGAATTTGATAAAAAAGAGCGTCTACAGACACTCAGAAAATTAAGTAAAGATAGATTGGGAAAATATTTGAGCTATAAATTTCCTGATACAGGCTCAGAATATATAAGCCTTTGGAAGGGTATAGACTCAGATGGCAAGAAAGAGAAGGAGGGCATAGAAAAAACAAAACCTTTAAATAAAGAGTTTCTAAAAACTGATTTCCCAGATGTGACCATCTCATCACAAGAAATTAGAAATTTAAATGAAATAAAACAAAAGGGGTATAGAAACCAAAAGACTGTCATTGCTGTTTTAATCTTATCAGCAATATTCATTATTGGTGTCATGCTTATAAATTACTATGTTTGGAAAGATAGGACATATGGAAGGTCTGATATAAAATCTTTAGATCAACCAATTCAAAAGGAAAAATCAATCTTGCTATTTACACTTCAGGCAGGGGCTTTTAATGATGCATATTATGCAAAAGCACTAATGAAAAAACTCATTGAAAAAGGTTATCCTGCCTTTATCACAATCTCATATTCAAATGAGAAAAGATTTTATAAGGTATTTATAGGAAAATTTAGTGAAAGGACAGAGGCAGAGAAGATGTCTGTAAAGATTAAAGATGCTGATGGTATTTATACATTTGTAACTTTATGGGATAAAAATTATTTTCACGATTCGGAGCCAACTTCTCATTCCATAGTCTCTGATCTGTCTATATAATCATACATAACCTAAAGAAGAATCGCCCATATAATTAAATACTCATCATTGCTGTCCAAAATATTCTATATAATTCTATGCTAAGTTGAGCGGTTATTTAGTAAAAACCTTAATTAATCAAACCATTTTGAGAAAAGTCTAATCACCTAACAAGTGTCATTGTCCGACTTGATCGGACAATCCAGAATATAAGGAACTGGATTCCCCGATTAAATCGGGGAATGACAAACCACAAGAA
>JACAEY010000004.1 GCA_013388605.1 Nitrospirota bacterium
AAGGCAAGGAGTGTGTGAAGAGGAGATGTAAGATGTTATAATAATAAAAACCTTTTAAAAGGAGAAGGTTATGAAAGTTGCTGATCTAAGCATAGATGAGCTTAAGGAATTAATAGGCAAAGTAATAGAAGAAAAAATAAGAGAGTTTGTTGACCCTGATTATGGGCTTGAATTTCGAGAAGATTTTATCCATGCACTTGAAACTTCCATTAATTCTAAAGAAAGAATACCGTTTGAAGATGTGAAAAGGAGGCTTGGATTGAAGTGAGATGCCCTATAGGATTCATGCTTCCCATGTTATTACGATATACGCCATTAGGCATCGCAGTGAAGTCTATAAAATATGACTCTCAACTTTTACGGCTTTAACCCATTCCGTCCCATCCGTGAGCAAAAACCCAATCCCCTTCCTGACTGCAAGGCACTTGATGATACTGTCTTTGATATTCTTGGATTGACAGAAGACGAGAGACTAGGAGTCTATTGGGCAGTATGTGAACTTGTGAGGAACAGACTTGAAAAAGCAAGGAGTATGTGAAAAAATTATGAATGCAATTGAAGCTCAAAAAAAGCTTAAAGTGCTTTTTTCAGATATATTCGGTGGAGATCAAGTTATCAAAGAATGGCCTTCGAATAGAAATGCTGAAGATTGGTTGAAGCGATTTGACAATAATATTATTTATGCTCCAAGGCCAGATATAGCCATTGGACCATTTAATATTGCGGAAGGAGAAAATACACCAGATACCTGATCTATTGTTTCTGGATGAGTTATGGTTTAAGAAACTGCCCAATTACAGTGCCGCTGACTTTTTGAGGTGATTTCAATCTATCTTTCTTTTATACCCACTTCGATCATTCCTTGCTTTATCTCCTTAATTTTATTCCTTATCATTGCAGCCTTTTCAAACTCAAGCATCTTTGCAGCCTCTCTCATATCTTCTTCAAGTTTTTTTAGGGCTTCCTCACCATATCCATATTCCACCTCTCTTTCCGCGATGACTGGAACAGTCCAGTAATCTGCTTCATATATTGAACTCAATATATCCTTTATATTGGAATTTACTGTCTCAGGTGTTATACCCATTTTCTTATTGTATTCCTCCTGAATCTTTCTCCTTCTATTTGTTTCCTCAAGCGCCTTTTTCATTGAGCCTGTGATTGAATCAGCGTAAAGAATCACCTCTCCATTCACATTTCTTGCAGCACGTCCTGCTGTCTGAATTAATGAACGCTCAGAACGCAAAAAACCCTCTTTATCAGCATCAAGAATCGCTACAAGAGAAACCTCAGGAAGATCAAGACCTTCTCTCAAAAGATTTATTCCGATAAGAACATCAAAGTTTCCGAGTCTTAAGTCTCTGACTATCTCAATACGTTCAAGTGTATCAATATCAGAATGCAGGTACCTTGCCTTTATCCCCAGTTCAATATAATATTCTGTAAGGTCCTCAGCCATCTTTTTTGTAAGAGTTGTAACAAGAACCCTTTCTCTTTTTTCTGCACGTTTTCTTATTTCCCCCAGCAGGTCATCAACCTGTCCAGAAACAGGTCTGACAGTCAGTTTTGGATCTATAAGACCCGTAGGCCTGATTATCTGTTCAACAACATGTCCTTCTGACTTTTCAAGTTCATACGGACCAGGAGTTGCGGAAACATAGATTGCCTGCTTTACTCTGTGTTCAAATTCAGTGAAAGTAAGTGGTCTGTTATCAAGTGCTGAAGGAAGTCTAAATCCAAAATCAACGAGGGTCTGCTTTCTTGAACGGTCTCCCTCATACATTCCACCAATTTGAGGAACTGTAACGTGAGATTCATCAATGACTATAAGAAAATCTTCAGGAAAATAATCTATAAGCGAATAGGGAGGTTCACCAGGCGCCCTTCCACTTAGATGCCTTGAATAATTTTCTATACCATGACAATATCCAAATTCTCTCAACATCTCCAGATCGAATCTTGTTCTTTGCTCTATCCTCTGTGCTTCTATAGTTTTTCCCTTTCTCAGAAGATATTCAATCCGCTTCTCCATCTCCTTCTCAATATTCTTTAAAGCAGGCTCAAGTCTTTCCTTTGGCGTTATCCAGTGGCTATTCGGAAAAATGGCAATCTTTTCAATCTTCTGAATTTTTTCACCTGTAAGAGGGTCAAATTCAAATAGTGCATCTATATCATTTCCAAAGAACTCAACACGTATTCCTTTGTCAAGTGAAAATGAGGGATAGACCTCCACAATATCACCTCTGACTCTTAGGTTTCCTCTTCTGAATTCTGTATCTGAACGGATATAATGCATCTCCACAAGCCTTCTCAGTATTTCATCGCGATCAGTTCTCATTCCTTCCTCTAAGATCAGGTGCATATCCATATAATCCTGAGGCGAACCTATTCCGTAAATACACGATACAGACGCAACAACTATCGTATCTCTTCTTTCAAGAACTGCCATCGTCGCAGAATGTCTCATTCTATCAATATCATCATTTATAAGGGCATCTTTCTCTATATAGGTATCGGTTGAAGGGATATAAGCCTCAGGCTGGTAGTAGTCATAATAACTTACAAAGAACTCAACAGCATTTTCAGGAAAAAGTTCTTTGAATTCTCCATAAAGCTGTGCTGCAAGCGTCTTATTATGGGCAATAACGAGTGTGGGTTTATTTATATTCGCAATAACATTAGCTATTGTAAAGGTCTTACCAGAACCTGTAACGCCAAGTAAGACTTGATGTTTTAATCCATTCTTCAGTCCTTTTGTAAGCTCTTTTATTGCTTTTGGCTGATCTCCCTTTGGAGAGAAAAGGGTTTTGAGCTTGAATTTTTCCATCTTATACTCCTTCAAGAGGGCAACCATTACATATGGGCTTTTTTCTACAGTAAGTTTTACCAAGTTTAACGAAAAGGGCATGATATTCATTAAAAAGCTTCACATCTCTATTTAAGGATGAATGGAAAAACTTCTGGAAATCTTCGTAGGTCCTATTAAATTCTATAAATTCATGTCTTGAAAGAGCCCTTTTTGTGTAGGCATCAACAACAAATACCGGTTTTTCAAGTGCATAAAGTATTATTGAATCTGCTGTTTCGGGTCCAATACCATGAATACGTAGAAGCCTTAACCTAAGAATTTGTGTATCTTCTTCTTTCATCCTTTTCAGACTGCCCTCGTATTCATTCATGAGAAAGGAAATAAAAGCTTTAAGCCTTTTAGCTTTTATATTGAAATAACCCGCAGGTCTTATAAGTGATGCAAGCCTGCTTAGTTTTATTTTATGAATGATCTCCGGACTTAATGCATTTTCTTTTTTCAAATTCATTATTGCCTTTTCTACATTTCCCCAGTTTGTATTTTGTGTGAGAATCGCTCCAACAGCTATTTCGAAAGGTGTCTCTCCCGGCCACCAGTGCTGTGGACCGAAAGCATCATAAAGTCTTCTGTAGATTTCGAGTAATCTATTCATAATGTTTTCTTGACTTACATCTGTCTAAATATTAGTTTAATATATTCTGAAAGGAGAAACGAGGATGCTTGATGCAAGATTTATAATAGAAAACTCGGAGAAAGTAATTCAATCCCTTCTTCAAAGAGGATATGACCCAGGAATAATCAAAGAATTCCTGGGTATAGAAGATGAAAGAAGGTCTTTACTTATTGAGGTTGAAAGATTAAGGCAGCAGAGGAATGAGTTATCAGAAATAATCTCTAAAATAAAAAAGGAAGGTAGAGATGCTTCTACAGAAACACAAAAGGCAAAAAATGTTTCAGAGTTAATAAAAGAAAAAGAGGAAAAACTGAAAGATCTTGAAGAAAAGTCAAAGACATTACTATTGAATATACCTAATACTCCACATGAATCAGTTCCTGTTGGAAAAGATGAGACAGAAAATGTTGAGATAAGAAGATGGGGTGAACTACCAGTGTTTGATTTTGAACCAATGAATCACTGGGACATAGGTGAAATGCTCGAAATTATTGACTTTGAAAGGGCTTCAAAAATTGCTGGTGCAAGGTTTGCAATTATGAAAGGAATGGGAGCTAAGCTTGAAAGATCTTTGATTAACTTTATGTTAGATTTAAATACATCAAGGGGATATAAAGAAGTCTTTCCTCCAATCATTGTAAACCGAGATAGCATGATAGGGACAGGCCAGCTTCCAAAATTTGCCAATGAATTATTTACCATCTTAGACCCAGAGTTTTATCTTATACCTACTGCTGAGGTCTCTGTAACAAATATTCACAGAAATGAGATCTTGAGCGAGAAAGACTTACCAATATATTATACTGCATATACACCCTGTTTCAGACGCGAAGCAGGTTCATATGGGAAAGATGTCAGGGGTCTTATCAGACAACATCAGTTCAATAAGGTAGAACTTGTTAAGTTTGTTAAACCTGAAAATTCTTATGATGAGCTTGAATCCCTGACGAGAGATGCTGAAGATATCTTACAAAAATTAGGTCTTCCTTACAGGCTTGTTTCACTCTGCACAGGTGATCTGGGATTTGCTGCATCTAAGACTTACGACCTCGAAGTCTGGCTTCCAGCTCAGCAGAGATATAGAGAGATATCATCATGCTCAAACTTCACAGATTTCCAATCAAGAAGGGCGGGAATACGTTTCAGGAGAGAGGGTAAGAAAGGGACAGAATTTGTCCATACACTTAATGGCTCTGGCCTTGCCATTGGACGCACTCTTATAGCTATCCTCGAAAATTATCAGCAGAAAGATGGGAGTGTTATTGTTCCTGATGTATTAAAACCATATATGGGGGTAAATGTTATCAGATAAAAAAAGGATATAAAATACTCTATAAGAATTGTTAGTTTCTCAAAAAGTATAAATAAGTTCAGATTAAATTATATTCTAAAGCAGAAGGTGGTTTGATATTATATTCTTTGTCTAGACTGTGGGCCATAATGACAGCTTTATCAATTTCTTCATAAGGGAAAAAAGGGGCTTCCAAGATTAGATGAGGTGCTTTGTCATCAAATTTAATCTCAAAGACACTGCTCTGCTGATAAAGTGTGGTGCCTGGTAAAACATGAAGTATGCTGAAGATAATAGTTGTAGGTCTGATATTTATTAGGGTTTTAACAGAGTTTACAAATTTAAAAAATGTATCACCCGGAAGGCCTATGATCAGGTCTGTAAGCACCTCGATCCCATTATCTTCAAGAAGCCTTACGCCCCTTTTGAACTTATCTTCCTCAAAATAGCGGTTGACATTTTTCAATGTATCTTTATTAACTGTCTGTGGACCTGTCTCTACACTCTTGACATTCGCCTTTTCAAAGAGTTCAATTGTCTCTTCATCGACAAATTCTGCTATTATTTCTACAGTTCGCAATTCGGTTCCAAAACGATTAGAAGATGACAATATTTCTACTATTCTCTTAAGTCTATCTTTTTTGAGATTAAAGATGGGGTCTACAAAATGGAAACTTTTAATCTCTGGAATACTCATGATGAATTCTATCTCTTTTTTTATTCGTTCATCAGGAAAAAAACGGGGCTTAGGAAAGTTTTTGCCCTCAAAACAATAACTACAACGAAAGATACAGCCCCGAAATGTTTCAATATATGTTACTTTATCTCTTGGCGTTAAAATGCCTTCAAGATATGGTGACGGAATTTCTCCAAGGTTTTCAATCAAAGGTCTGTCGGGGTTTTCTATAACATCATTATTATTCCTATATGTAATGCCTTGAACCTGATCTAATCTACCTTTCCCTAAATATGATTTAAGTAGTTCTGAGAATGTTACTTCACCCTCACCTTTCACAATAACATCTATATATGGATTTTCCTTCAAATATTTAGAAGAGATCGGACCTACCTCGGGACCGCCAAGAACAATCTTTATGTTAGGATAAATCATCTTGACCATCCTTGCGGTTTCAAGTACTTTGTTAATATTCCAGCAATAACAAGAAAATCCAATAATGTCAGGTTTGCTTTGCGATATATAATAAACTACTTGCCGTGAATCATGTGTTTCTGTATCAAAGTCAGCTATATCAATATCAGCATTCTTTAGAACAGACTCATCTTTTTGAGCAAAAGCTTTAAGATAACCAAGCGCTAATGAAAAATGGTTAGCCCAGTTAAATGAAATTAGAATAACCCTTTTTTTAGCCAAATAGTGCCTTGATCTCCTTAAAATATCTATTAAATTTTATTGGTTGAAATTCAGCATGTCCAAATTTATTGAGATATTCTGTATATACCCCGTGACATATCCCCTTATATATACAGTGTTGACAATTCTTATGATACTTATAAGTTCTTGGGTAAATTTTACTTCCATACCCATGATAAATTTCGCCTATGTGGTGTTCCAGCCCTTGCATAACACAGAATGGAAAACCCTCGGTCAGAATCCAGACACGGTTTAAGATACTAATGTTCAAAGCAATCCTAATATATGGGAGGAGATCTTGTAAAGGTACATTGTGGTCTTCTAAAGATAAGACAATTCGATTAACACCGAGATTTATTCCTGTGATAATCATATTTACAATATCTGTAAAATTCTGCCTGCATAATAGAATTCTTAAGCAAATGAATTTATCACAAGATAAACGTTGAAGATTTTCCAGACCATTTATTGTCTGCAAGAAACTGTTTGGGGTCTGAGTTATATAGTCATGTATATCAGGGTTTGATCCCCATAATTTTATCTCGAAAAGAAGACAACCTTCCTTGATTAACTGAAGCAGGAACTGATTATTGGAAAACGACCGTCCATTAGAAACTAATTTTATTCTTCTAAAACCGTTTTTTTTAACTATGTTGATAATTTCAAATAAGTCATTCCGAAGTGTAGGTTCACCTCCATATAATACGACACTATCGTGCTCTGTTTGTCCCAATAAATTATTTATAGTGTTAAAATCAGGTTGTTCATAATTACCCAATCTGTAATAACAAAATAAACATTTATTATCGCACTTTGGACCTAAAAATAATTCTTTATAACGGATCAATTTTCCTCTGAAGATTTAAAAACTCAAAAAATTTTTTATGGTCAGTCAGATCATTAAAAACTATGTCAGCACCTGCTTCAATCAGATCTGAAATTGAATATGGACCTGTTGCAACACCAACACATAAAGCACCATTAATTTTTGCACAATTAACATCTTTTGGTGTATCTCCAATTACTATACATTTAGAAACTGCTATCTCCTTCTGGTAAATTTTTTCAAATCTCTTAATTGCGATAGGTAGAAGTCTATCTCTATCTTCGTCATCACTACCAAATGCTCCTGTTGGAAAGTAACCATTCAATCTGAAGGGTTGAAGTTTTATCCTTGCTCCGTGCTCAAGATTACCGGTCAGAAGACCAAGTTTTATATTGTTTACAAGTTTTAATATTTCTAAAAGCTCATAAATTCCTGGTTTAATATGTTTACTGTCATTATTTATCTCAATTTTTAGATGTTTGAGATAAGTTCCGATAACTGAATCGGTATTTTTGTTAATTGGTATACCATATTTCCTTAATCCTTCCTTAATTATTTGTATATCTGTCTTACCTGCCATACTTATCTCATAAAATGCATTTTCAATAGAAAATAATTCCTTGAATGCAAGATTAAGTGAGCGGGTTCCTGCTTCTCCTGAATCTATTAAAGTTCCATCTATATCAAATAACAATAGATACATTTTTACTCTAAAAAATACTCAAGAAATCTATACCCTTCTATTTTGGTCTCATTTAATTTGTTTTTCTCCAGTTTCTCTTCATACAATTTTATTGCTTCATCCAAGTCTTTGGTTCCCTCTACCAGTAGAAATCTTAAAAATCCTTCATCCTTAAACGTACTGACCTTCCGGAAACGGTCTCTTAATGTGAGAAAATAGCAGTAATGAAAAAGGTCCTCACCTGCTCGATATCCCTTTATCAGAATAGCCTCTTTTGCTTTTGTTAGAAAATAGAGCTTTTCTGAGGGGCTAAAATCAATAATAAATTTTTCTTTTAATTCTTTCCTCAGATGAGTCTCGATCAATTCTTTTCTTTAATTTGTTTTAAATTATTTTATTATATCTTAAAAGAATATTACTTGTGGATTTCTTCTCAAGAAATATCTAATATTTAATCGATGCCTTTTTCTTGTCTGCCACGACCACAAGAATATAGTTTTCAGGGTCAAGGTATTTTTGTGCAACTCTCAATATATCTTCTCTTGTTACCGAATTAATATAAGTTAAGTACTTATCAACATAATCAAGCCCAAGGTTATGGAATTCAACAAAAGCAAAGAAATCTGCAATTTCCCTGTTAGTATCAAGCCTTCTTATGAAACTTCCTGTAAGATATGATTTTGCTTCTGATAATTCCTCTTCAGAAACAAGGTTTTGCCGTATATTATTAATCTGATTTAATATTTCAGAAATTACTGAATTTGCTGTCTCATTTTTAGTCTGAACCTCTACCTGAAAAAATCCTTTTTCCTTATTAGAAATAAATGTACTACTTACATCATATGTAAGACCTTCTTCGTCTCTTATTTTCTTCATTAGTCGAGAAGACAAACCTCCTCCGCCCAATATATAGTTCATGACTGAGATAGCATAATAGTCAGGGTTATCTCTACTGACACCGAGATGACCAAGAATGATATTTGCCTGTGTAAGTTCTTTATCTATTTGCATAGTCTTCCTTATCTTGTTATCATTACCTACACGATTAATATTAAAAGGAGGAAGATCAACCTTTTCCCAATTCTTTAGATATCTTTCAATTAGGGAATTAAGTTCTTCTTCTGTTAGGTCTCCTGCAATTGATAAGATTGAATTATTCGGCAAAAAATAACTGGAATAAAATTTTATTAAATCATCTCTTTTTATAGAACCTAATGTATCAATTGAACCTTCGATAGGCCTTCCATATGGATGGTCTCCAAATATTTCTTTTTTAAAAGCACGTTCCGCAAGAAATGCTGGGTCCTCTTCTCTATGTTTGAGAATGCCCTTTATAAGTTCTTTTTTTCTTTCGATTTCATCTTTAGGAAAAACAGAATTGAGTAAAATGTCTGAAAAAAGCTCAAATCCTTTATGAACATCTTTTTTCAAAACTGATAAAGAAATTGCTGTGTAATCACTGAAAACCGTTACATCAAGAGACGCACCAATGAATTCTAGCTCTTCACTTATTGCACCTGATGTGCGATTTTTTGTTCCTTCAGTAAGAAGTTCTGCGGTAAGATTTGCAAGACCTGCCTTTTCAAGAGGTTCATTCAAAGGACTCACTTTTATAAGTAAGGTAACCATTATAATAGGAAGATTATGAGTCTCAGAGTGAAGAACCACGAAACCATTTGGAAGAGTTCTTTTATTTACATTAGTTGCATGAACATCATAAATCAGTAGAAAGCAAAGAATAGACAAAATAATAGTTTTAACTAATAAAAAGCGATGAATGGCAACTTTTAAAAATGACCTGTAAAATCTGGCAATTTTCTTTTTACTCTTCAATATTCACTCCTAACCTTTTTTATTGGAATTAATATACCTACTGTTCTGTTATCTTCACGAAGGTACCTATTTGCGACCCGTTTTATATCTTCAGGAGTAACATTTCTGATACCTTCAAGATACCTATTAATAAGCCTCCAGTCACCAAGCATTTCAAATATTCCATACTTCATTGCCTCCATATAAATTGAGTCTTGTTCCATAATGAATGATGACTCGATCTGATTTTTTGCCTTTTGGACTTCCTGTTCTGATGGCGGGATTTTCTTTATATTTTCTATTTCTGAAAAGATGGTTTTTTCTACATCATTTATCTCTTTACCAGGAGCGGCTGTTGCATCAACAAAAAATAAAAAAGGATCAATATTAAGACCATCATACTCAGCATCTATGTCAAGTGCAATCTGCTTTTCATAAACAATAGACTTGTAAAGTCTTGAACTTTTACCTCCTGCCAAAATCAAACTAAGGACATCGAGAGCAAAACTATCGTCATGAGGAAAATTAGGTGTGTGATAGGCTATAAGAATATAAGGTAATTCTGCTTCTCTTTTTAATATTACTCTCCTTTCACATTTCTGTTCAGGCTCAGAAAAATTGGTATTCTTTTTTTTAATCCCAGAAGGAGAGACTCTTCCAAAATAGTTCTTTATCTTTTCGATAATTTCATCTGTTCTGACGTCACCATCTACAATTATAAATGCATTGTCAGGAGAATAATGTGACTTATAATAGTTATACAAATCATCTCTACCTATAGATTTTAGGTCAGACATCCAACCAATAACCGGTCTTTGATATGGATGTGCCTTGAAAGAAACAGCTACTACTTCTTCGAACAATGAATTTTGTGGATCATCTTCATACCGTAGTCTGCGCTCCTCCATTACGACATCTCTTTCAAGCAGAGTTTCTCTGTTGTCAATTATCAGATTCTGCATCCGATCAGTCTCAAGTTCAACAGGGAGTAATATCCTATCAGAGGGTAAAAGCTCAAAATATACTGTATGGTCTTTTGTTGTATAAGCATTGTCAATGCCACCATTCTTTTGGATAATCTTTGAGAATTCAGAAGGTCCATATTTTTGGGTTCCTTTGAACATCATATGTTCGAGCAGATGGCTGAGTCCTGATTTACCAATGGGTTCATCTCTCGAGCCTGTGCGGTACCAGACCTGAAATGTGGCTACAGGCGCCTTGTGTTCTTCTATAATAATTATCTTTAATCCATTTTCCAATATAAATTCTTTAACCTCTGATGAATAGACAACTGTATGTAATAATAAAAAAATAAAGACAAAGAAAATTCTTCTCTTCTTCATAAAAAAATATATCAAAAATTATAGAGATAATGAAAGTCTTTTAATAGAACCTATTTTTAAGTGTGAGGTTTGTCACTGAAAAAAGATCCGCTTCACACTAACACTAAATTAATGCTTGACAGTTTATTTTATCTTCGTTATTTTTAACTACAGTGTCTTTTAAAAGGAGAGATATTTATGCATAACAGAAAAATGTTTTCTTTCATTACATTTTTTTTAGTATTTTTACTGGGAACCTCTTTGTCTGCACAGATACATGAATACAAAGATTATACTGTGAAAAAAGGTGATACCTTATGGGATATCTCAAATAAAGAATTGGGAGATACTTTTCTTTGGCCAAAAATATGGAAAGAAAATCCCAAAATAACTAATCCAGATAGGATTTATCCGGGTCAGAAAATCAAAATTCCCTTGTATCTATTACAGAAAGAAATTCCTTTAAGCCAGATACCTGAGGCAAAAGCAGAAAAAAAAGAAGAAACAAAAAAAGAAATACTCAAAAAAGTCGAGCAAACTATAAAAGAATATCTCGTTTCAAAAGATATCCTGATAGCCAGCGGCTATATAGCTGATACAATACACAGTGTGGGATCAATAGTTGATTCATCATCAGGGAGAATAATACTTGGTAAAGGAGATTATGCATATGTTAAAACAGTGACGCCTGTAAAAATTGGGGATAAATTTTATATTATTCGTTCCGCAGGAAAGGTCATTCATCCGAAATCAGGCAGTTTACTTGGATATCTAATAGAGGTACCAGGGATTGCAGAGGTTATTGAACAAAAAAACAACGAAATAAAAGTTCAAATTACAGATTCCTTTATGGAAATTTTCATAGGAGATCTTATTGATTCTTACTATGAAATAGATCCTCCTTTTATTACTAATAAAACACCAAGAAAGCCAAACATGAATGCTTATATTGTAGCAACAAAAGAACTTCGCTTGCTTAATGGAAAACAGGACATTGCGTATATCGATAAAGGTGAAAAAGAAAATCTCAAGATCGGTGATATATTTTCGATAATCGAAGAAAAACACCGAGAAGAAAAAGGATTATTGCAAATTATAAATATAAAAAAGGCTACCTCAACTGGCATAATCAAAAAGAGTAGCGATACAATCTCTATAGGAGATGAAGTTACAGGAACTAAGTAGAAGCTATTAATGTTTTAAGAACTCTAAGCCTGCTTGGATGTTTAAGTTTCCTTAAAGCCTTTGCCTCTATCTGCCTAACCCTTTCTCTTGTTATATTAAGGTGTTTTCCTACCTCTTCAAGGGTATGATCCCTGTCCATACCAATTCCAAATCTCATACGAATAACTTTTTCTTCTTTCGGAGTTAAAGACTTCAAAACTTTCAAAATATACTCTGAAGTCTCGATTCTCTCAGCATCAGAATATGGTGAAGGACTATTTTTATCCCCTATAAAATCTTCGAGTTCTGTATCTTCATCTCCTATGGGTGTCTGTAATGCAATTGGGTCTTGAATTGCTCTGAAAACTTCTTCAACCTTCTTAGTAGGCACCCCAAGTTTTTGAGCTATTTCTTCTTTTGTAGGCTCTCTACCGAGTTGTTGAGTTAATTCTCTTGATGCCTTCGTAACTCTATTATAGAATTCCATCATATGTACGGGTACCCTTATCGTTTTTGTTTGGTCTATTAGCGCTCTTGTTATAGCCTGTCTTATCCACCATGTTGCATAGGTACTGAACTTAAAGCCCTTTTCATATTTAAACTTATCGACAGCCTTCATTAAGCCTATATTTCCTTCTTGTATCAAATCAAGGAGTGGTAAGCCACGCCCGACATAATTCTTAGCAATATTAACAACAAGCCTTAAGTTGCGTGTTATTAATTCATTTTTTGCAGTAGAAATCAAGGTTTTAGCCTTTAAAATACGACTCCATATTGTTTTAAGTTCGTCTACCTTAATCCCAACTTCAGATTCGACTTTTTTATATACCTTTTCTACCTCTTTTGCCAAGGTCTGTAGTTTCTTGACATTAAAACTTTTGGTTTTCTTTTCATTAACGAATTTTTTAAGTCCCTTTAATGAACCATACTTAGTTATTCTTTTGTCAGCGGCCTCTATTTCATTCATATAATTCTCAAGAATTTCAACAGTTTTTGTGAGAGCCACCTCTGCTTTTTCTTCTTCAGGACTTAATTCTTCTTCCTCTTCCTCATTAAGCTCTGTTTCAATTCTTCTGTAAATAGGTAATTTAGTTATAATCTCCTTAATAATTTTTTTCCCTTCCTCAAGTTTTTTTGCAAGCTCTGTTTCTTCGTCTTTTTTTAATATTGAAATATCCCCCATTGAATAAAAATACGCCTGAACAAGATCCTCTGCCTTCTCGTATTCTTCTAATTCTTCCTCAACTTCCTCTTCCGGTATAAGAGATTCCTCCTGATCTACAACTCTAACACCCATATCTTGAAGTATATCCATTAGATCTTCTAACTCATCAGGGGAGAAAAACTCAGAAGGAAGAGCCTCATTTATTTCATCATAAGTTAAGACTCCCCGCCTTTTTCCGATATCTATTATTTCTTCAAAAATATCTCTCTCTCTCATTTCTCCTCTCTCAAATGAAAAAATAAAATAAAAAAGAGGGACTAATGCCCCCTTTAAGCTTTTAATACAACAAGGGAAAAGCAAGGGTCAAGTCGCACGGTCTATTAGTACTGTTAAGCTGAATGCATTTCTGCACTTACACCTCCAGCCTATTGACGTGATAGTCTATCACGGACCTTTAGTCTCGACCTTCGTCGAGAGGGAGACTTTATCTTGGGGTGGGCTTCACGCTTAGATGCCTTCAGCGTTTATCCCAGCCAAACATAGCTACCCGGCATTGCCACTGGCATGACAACCGGAATACCAGAGGTCTGTCCATCCCGGTCCTCTCGTACTGGGGACAGCTCCCCTCAAGTCTCCTGCGCCTGCAACAGATAGGGACCGAACTGTCTCACGACGTTCTGAACCCAACTCTCGTACCGCTTTAATGGGCGAACAGCCCAACCCTTGGGACCTGCTTCAGCCCCAGGATGCGATGAGTCGACATCGAGGTGCCAAACCGGGTCGTCGATGTGAACTCTTGGACCCGATAAGCCTGTTATCCCCGGCGTACCTTTTATCCGTTGAGCGATGGCCCTTCCACACAGTGCCACCGGATCACTAAGCCCTGGTTTCCCATCTGCTCGGCTTGTCAGCCTCACAGTCAAGCCACCTTCTGCCTTTGCACTCAACAGCTGGTTTCCGTCCAGC
>JACAEY010000005.1 GCA_013388605.1 Nitrospirota bacterium
TCACCTATAGCAATAACAATAAGGTCTGCATTGAAAGATGAACCATCAGTAAAATATATTCTCCTTTCTTCCTTATCATATCTTTCTGTAAATTTAGGCCAGACTATCTCTGTTCCTCTCGCCTTAGCAATCTCCATCTCTTTACCAAAGGCAGATGGCTTCTGGATGTCCACAGCTATAACAGATTCAGCACCACAGTTAAAAGCCTGCGATGCTACATCCATACCTACATTCCCAGCTCCTATAATAACAATCCTCTTAAAATTTAAATCTGGTAGGTCACCTACATTAATTCCTCTCAAAAATTCTATAGCGGATACCGCGTATTCAGAACCAGGAAAATTAAGCATCCTTGGTTTATGTGCACCACATGCAATAATTACTATTTCATGGCTTTTGTAGATCTCTTCAAATCTTTTTTGATCACATTTCACCTTAAGATGTATTTTGACCCCTATCTCTTTAAACCGTAATATCTCCTTTTCAAGTATTCTCTGTGGAAGACGTTCCCTCGGAATGCATAATTCAAGTTTCCCACCTAATTTATCTGACGCTTCATAAAGATTAACCGTATGCCCTTTTAATGCGAGTTGCCATGCAGCGCTCAATCCTGCAGGACCTCCACCTATGACTGCTATGGTATGACCAGTTGGGTCAGCTCTTTTTGGTGCAGGCATTTCAAGTGCAAGGCTACCGAGCTTATTTATACTTAGAGGGTAATCTAGTCTTCCCCTCGTACAATTCTGCATACAAAGATTGGGACAAATCTGACCGCACACCGTGGCAGGAAGAGGGCTGTACTGTAAAATAAGCTCCAAACCCTCTTTTAACTTTCCCTTTGTTATAAGAGCTGCTATTTTGTGTGATGGAATTTTACTGGGGCATGTATAAGCACACGGTGGAGCATATTTTTCATTTGCCCACACAGGTTTGTTTCTCCGATATTTTCCTGTTGTGATATATGGTAATACAGTTAATTCATGGTCAATGTAAGGAGCAAATATGCCACCTTCTCCAACCTCTTTCTCCCAGAAATCTCTCCTGAACTCTGATGTTGTTATCTTGAACCATCTCCTGCTCCTTTTCTCCTGAGGTGTATAAGCAATAAATTTCCTCCAATCAGAATGAGAATGGGTCAGCTCATCATAATATGACATCCTGTCTATTGCTTCAAGAAAGGGTTTTAAATTTGCTTTAAGCCATTCCCAATCCTGCGGGCTAAGATTCAGTAGTTTTACATCTTTCTCACTATAACCCTGAATCGGACCTCGAAAATATATAGTACCTCCAACCATCCCAACACATGGACGATAGCCAAGAACACTATAAGGATTTCTTGGATTTACTCCGCAGACAACAGCAATTCCACCTGCCTTGAATTCTGCAAAAGAATCACCTACGTTTCTGAAATACCATGACTGAGGAGGATCAAAACGCGGATTATGTTTTGTCATAGTATCACATCTTGCACCTCCACTTCCCTGAACGTAAAGAATTCCTTGAGCAGCCGCATTGAATGCACCATTAGTAACATCTCCTAATACAGTTATCTTTGCACCACAGTTAAGCCAGCCTACATCATCTGAGGCACTTCCTCTAACAATAATCTCTGTGCCCTCCATTCCCATACTTCCGAGCCTCTGGCCAACTGGACCCTCTACTATTATCTTTACTATTTCACCCCTTGGCCAGATTCTTCCACCGATACCATGTTGTCCTTTTGCAATTACACTAATTTCCCTCGCACCTTCTTGAACAGCCTTTTGTATCTGCTCTTCAAGATGGCGTGAAGACACCATTCTTCCATTTTTATTTCCATAAATAGTTATAGTTTTGAGTTCAGCTTCTTCTGTCCTGTGTCTGGATTTCTTTCCCATAATTGCTGATCTGTGACTATTGATTAATTTGTTAGCATGCATAACTTATCTCCAGCCTTTCAGCCATTGCCTTATCGTCGATACTCAGACCATCTGACATACCTATAGGCAGTTCTGTACTCCTTCCCATAGGTGCAAAAATCTTTTTCAATTCCACATTAGCTGCTCTGAAGACTTCTACAAGTCGTTCTGCAACCTTATCAGGGTCAAGCCTCCTATAAAGCTTTGGATCCTGTGTTGTTATTCCTCTTGGACATTTACCTATATTACATATATTGCACCGATTATATTCATCTCCAAAACAATCGGCAGTAGCCTGCATTATATATTTTCCAACCGCTACTGCAGATGCACCGAGCATAATTAAGGCTGCAGCATTTGCAGCTAAATTTCCCTTTTTAGCAATACCTCCAGCCGCAATTAGAGGCAATTCATTCTGCTTACCCTGCCTCACAAGATCAAGATAACACTCCCTTATATTTGAAGCAATTGGATGTCCCATCTTCTCCATAGAGACATTGTATGCTGCACCTGTGCCTCCATCCTCACCGTCAATTGATAAGGCTGATGCATATGGATTTCTTGCAAGATTATTAAGAACTGCACGGGCTGTCTTTGTTCCTGAAATCTTTGGATATACAGGTACTCTGAAGCCCCATGCCATAGACATAGATTGAATCATCTTCGCAACTGCTTCTTCAATAGAGTATTTAGTCTGGTGTGTTGGAGGGGAAGCAAGATCAACAAACTGAGGAACTCCTCTAATACTCGATATGAGTTTAAGAACTTTTTGTGCCATCAACAATCCACCATCACCAGGCTTGGCACCCTGTCCGTATTTAATCTCAACACCAGCAGGGTCCTCTACCATCTCTGGTAATGCATGTATAATCTCATCCCATCCAAAATATCCTGATGCTATCTGAAGGACAAAATACTTTAAATATCTCGATTTCAAAAGCCTTGGCGGAACACCACCCTCACCTGTACACATTACAACGGGTAAATCATCAACCTCATTCAAATAGGCAACTCCCATGGCAAGACCTTCCCACATAGGAGGAGAAAGCGCACCTACTGACATGCTTCCAATCATTATCGGAAAAATCTCGCGAACAGGTGGTATAAATATTTTATTCTCTTTATTTACAATAAGTTTACCGTTAACTACTTTTAAAGGAAGCTCCTCTGGAGGCAATATCCTACCAAGAAGTGTTCTCACATGAAATTCGTGCCTTCCTGCATCTAATGCAGGATCTGTAAGCATAGAAATCCTTGTAAATTTAAGCCTATCAAGAGTTGACACAGAAGGATCATTTCTTCTTCCACCTCTTTTATAACCCTCACCACCTTTATTCTTATAGTGTAGAAATTTATTCTGAGGATTGTATTCAGGCTCAATCGCACCATTAGGACAGACAAGTGAACATACTCCACAACCTGTGCAGTATCTTTCTATATCTCTCACCTGTTCAACAACATGGACAAGTTTCCTTACAACTATAGGTGTAGGCATATATCCCTCAGACTGGACAATCCTTTGAACTTTAACTGTTGGCTCTATAGCTTTCATAGGACATACAGCTGTGCAACAACCACACCTCTTACACCTATCATCTCTCCAACGTATAATATATGGGAATTCCTTCAATGAAGGCTGATGATTATAATCTATTCGTGTAGAAGACTCTGTTGTCCTAACAACAATTCCTTGATCTACAATACCTACCATTGTACCTCCTCCTACTCCTTATCCAAATTAAAGTAGTAATCTCCCTTTTGTTGGTTCCATACAACCGCTTCCTCTGCATGAGGTTTAACTATAACCATGTCGTATTTCATCGGGAAAATATCTTTGGATTTATCTCTCTTTGGTATTACTGCATCGAGTCCGCATTCTTCAGACATTAAGGCATATTTTCCTTTATATCCTCCTACAACACCTGGTCTCAACTTTTTTGAATCATGTACCATAAAACATGTGCCGTCAGGAGTAAATCCAATAACAACATTGGGTCCATCTATGCAGAGTGGTCTCAGCGAATACTTAATCAATTTCAGTGCATCTCTGTCTTCTCTCTCTTTAATTTCTGACATCTTTAATGGGGTAATCACATCCTTATAATATGTGAGTGGCCATCCAAGCTGTCTTACAGTGTAGTGAAGGATATGTGTAAATACCTCACTATCACTGTTATAGCCAATGTAACCGGGAAATCCTCTGCTAATTAAAAATTCTTTGATCGGTACAAATGCGGTATTCTCCCCGTTCGTCATTGAACAATAACCCTGAATAAAAAAAGGATGGCAGGCATAGAGATATATTGAATAATTTGTATTCTGCCTTCCCTGTGCGAATATAATTTTTGCCTTTAAACCATTCCTGTCCAAGCCGAAAAAATCTGCTAATTGTATCGGATCCCCAACCTCTTTTATGGTTATTACATCTGGATAGAAAGAAAAAACAAATATAGATTCATCAGTTTCCCCGATTCTTCTGAGAGAAAGACAGATATTCATCAGAAGATCTTCTCTAACATCAAACGGTTGTTCCTTATAAGGTTCAGGATACTCATACACCCTTGCAAAATAAAAATCCCTTTGCATAATACCTTTAACAGTTCTTATCTTAGGGGTCCATTCATGTTTAAGTTTGAAGCCCATCCTGTACATATACTCATCGAGAATTTCCTTACCCTTTTTTGAACATATACCTGACAGAATTGGATATTGCCTCAAGTCTTGAAATTCTCCACCAAGGTCCTTTAACGTAAGTCCAAGTCCAGAACCATCATAACCTTCCTTCATCGTTTCAATAGCAATAATGTTCTCAATAGGTGAGAAATATTTTTTTGATGTTATTGCAGCAAGCCTACACATCTTCTACATCTTTTATGGTAAACGGTTACCGTCTGTAAACATTTTAATTCTTTGATACACTTTTGTCAAGAGTAAACAAATTTGTATTATTACCATGTATAGAAAATTGGTTCAGAAATTGAGCCATATCCATTCTTCAAATATAAATATTTTGGACAGTAATATAAATTCAGGGGGAAATGGTTATTTTTTCAGTTTTAGTGGAATTGGCAATATTTACCGAGTGATCTAAAGAATAACTTGCCCTTTTAATAATTTTCGCTTTTCCTCAAGCAATAAATTTAGGAGTGTAACATCACCAGATTCTTCTGCCTGTCGTATTTTCTCATCAAACCTCTTTTGTGCAATAGTCTGTAAACAATCATCAATAATCTTATCCACGTTCTCCAGGTCAAAGCCGGGTTTCAATGAAAGTTCAGTAATAATTGACTTTTCTTCATCATCAGCCTTATCAAGAATAGACCCTAAATCAAACCTGCTACCAAGATTCCTAATCTTTTCAAATAAGGACCTTAAAGTTTTATCTCGTAGTTTCTCCAAGTCAAGCCTTGAGAGGACATATTCAACTTTTTCAGGAAATGAAAATATTGCACTTAAAATAAGATATTCTTCCTTGTTTTCAATCTTTTTCTCTTTTTTAAACAACCCAGATTCTGAATATCTAATCTTCTTTTTGATCTTCCTTAGCTCGCCTCTTAAAGCCAACTCACTGATTCTTATCCTATCAGAAAGTTCAACCAAAAGCTCATCAGCAATAATCAAATCTTTAATAACTGCGATCATCTCCAGTGCTTCTTTTACAGTATCTATCTTATCTTGTTTCGAGGTTGTCAATAAAAATTCTATTAAAGACATTGCATTTGAAACCATCTTGATAAATTCCTGGCTACCTTTTTTTCTCAAAAAACTGTCAGGGTCTTCACCTTCTGGTAATAACAAAACTTTTGCTCTTAGGTTATTCTCAAAAATAGTTGTCAATGATCTCTTTGCAGCAGCAATCCCTGCATCATCACTGTCAAAGACAATAATGATATTGCTTCCAAACTGTTTCAGTCTCAGTAATTGTTTTGGAGTTAAAGCTGTTCCTAATGGTGCAACAGCATTTTTAAAACCGTATTGATGGCAAATTATTGTATCAAGATAACCTTCTACTATAATTGAATGTCCCTTTCTCTTTATTTCTTCTTTTGCCAGATTAAGACCAAAGAGTGTCTCTCCCTTTTTAAACACAGTTGTCTCAGGGGAATTAAGATATTTTGGGAGAGAATCATCAAGAACCCTTCCTCCAAAACCTATAACATCATTATGAGTGTTAAAAATTGGGAAGATAATACGTCCCCTGAATATATCTCTAACTCCCTTTTCATCAGATACAGATAGCCCTGCATCTTTAACAATAGAATCATCGTATCCACTTTTTCTTAGATATCTTATAAGACTATCTCTTTCTGAGATTGCATAACCGATTGAGAAATTCCTGAGAGATTCCTCATTAATCACCCTTTTTTTTAAATATGTCATTGCTGACTCTGATGCTTTTAAGTTCTTTATAAAAAAATTCATTGCTTCTTTATTTATCAGATATAACATGTCACGCTTTTCGGCATTCTCTTTTTCAAATTTTATTTCCCCTAAATCTATACCAGCCTTTTTAGCGACATACCGGAATGCTTCACCAAAAGAGATATTTTCATATTTCATGATAAAAGTTACTACATCACCTCCGGCACCGCAACCGAAACAGTGAAATATCTGCTTTGCAGGGCTTACCATAAAAGAGGGTGTTTTTTCAGAGTGGAA
>JACAEY010000105.1 GCA_013388605.1 Nitrospirota bacterium
AAGTGTTTTGACACCTGCGCGACCCTTTCCATATCATGAATCCCTGAAAGTGTTGGCTCTGTGACTATCATGGCTAAGTCTACATTTGCCAGGGAAGCAATTACAGGGCAACCTATTCCTGGAGGTCCATCAATGATTACATAATCCAGATTTTCTTTCTCAGCAATTTCTTTTGCTTTTTGCCTTACCACACTCACGAGCTTACCAGAATTTTCTTCGGCAATTCCAAGCTTTGCATGCACAAAAGGACCATATTTTGTTTCTGAAACAAACCATTCTCCGGATATATTTTCTTCCAGTTTAATAGCCCCCGCAGGACAGACATAACTACAAATGGTGCATCCTTCACAGGAAATAGGGTCTACGGTAAAATCTTCGCTGATCGCATTAAAGCGACAAACAGAAATGCACTCACCACAACCCTGGCATAACTCTTTATCAATAGTAGCAGTTACGCCACTTCTAAATTCATGCCTTTCTTTTATTTCAGGTTGTAAAAGTAGATGCAAATCAGCTGCATCAACATCGCAGTCTGCCATTACCTTATTTTTCGCCAAAGATGCAAAAGATGCTGTTAAAATGGTTTTACCTGTGCCGCCTTTACCGCTGATCACGACTATCTGTTTCATACTATCTCTCCCATGCTTATAGATTTTATTTCTTTTTTTATCTCTGTAATAGTTGACATTATTAAATCAAACATATCCTGGAATCTCTTTACATATTCTTTTTTTTCTTCAACAACAGGAATCCCCCTTGAATATAAAAGGGCGATTTCTCTGTCAAATGGTATGCGCATAAGTAAAGGAATTTTATTTTCCTGACAGAATAGATCAACTTTATCATCTCCAATATCTGAACGATTTATCACCACTCCGAAAGGAATACCCAGTTTCCTCAAGACCTCAACTGCTAAAATTAAATCATTGAGTCCAAAAGGTGTTGGTTCGGTGACAAGAATACAAAAATCGCTTCCTTTAACTGAAGCGATAACAGGACACGATGTTCCCGGTGGTGCATCTATGATAACAGTACGTATCGGGTTAATATATTCCTTGACTTGCTTGATTAAAGGTGGTGACATAATTTCACCGATATTTAGTCTCCCATGAACAAATTGAATATCACCACAATTTCCTATCTCAATTAAACCAATTTCTTTATTTACCTCTCTTATCGCACTCTGAGGGCATAAAAGACTGCATCCACCACAGGCATGACATAGATGTGGAAATATTAAGATACTCCCGTTTTTTATAACGTCATCTGGTGAAATAACTGCTATAGCATTGTAAGCACAAATATCCCGACACTTACCACAATAATTACATTTTGACTCATCAATATTAGGGACAGGGATAGTGGCTATTTTTCTATCCTTTATATTCGGCTTAAAGAAAAGATGGGCATTTGGCTCCTCCACGTCGCAGTCCAGGAATTGAACATTGTTTAGACTTAATGCCAGATTAACCGCTACTGTAGTTTTACCAGTTCCGCCTTTCCCACTTGCAACAGAAATAATCATTTTAGATCCTCCGTGATTATTATTTTTACTACACCTACATTTATACAGCTTGTTTGATATTCTTTTTTAAACATTTCCTTTGCTGCATCTCCTGTACAATGGCTTGGGTCAATATAGCCATGTTAGCCTCCTTATTGAAATTTTTTAGAAAACTACGACATCATAATTTTTGGCAGACTGAAGCTAAAAGTGCTCCCGTTTCCGGGTATGCTCTCAACCCATATTTTTCCATCGTGAGCCTCTACGATTGTCTTTGCTATCGAAAGCCCGAGTCCTGACCCTACTGAATCTCTGTTCACTCGGTAAAAGGCATCAAAGACATAAGGGATGTGTTCCCCCGGGATACCAATTCCTGTATCAACCACCTGAATGAGTATATCTTCCTGCTGTTCTGTCAGCCTAACAGTAACCATTGAACCCTGTTTTGAATATTTCACTGCATTATCCAGAAGGTTTGCAATGACTCGTATTATCATCCTCCCATCAGCATCAATAACAGGAGGTGGCATCTCGGGATATTCAAAATTAATTCTTATATCCTTTTTATCTGCCTCTAACTTTGCTATTTCTATCTGTTGTGTTATAGTCTCCTCTATATTAAATGCACTTTTTAATGAGTTGTATTCCTTTGCCTCAAACCTTGCAAACTCAAGGAAATCGCCCATAAGCTCCTCCAGTTTTTTTAATTCGTCCTTTATTATCTTCAGGTAGCTTGACTGAACCTCTGTGAGAGATCCTGCCTTGCCGGAAAGTAATCTTAATAAATATCCTCCCGATGTTGTAACAGGGCTTTTCATGTCATGGGCTAACATAGGAAATATGTTTCTTCGTTCACGTTCCAGTCTCTTGATTTCTGATACATCCCTGAAAAGTTCAATACCGCCAATAAAATTCCCATCCTTATCAAAAAGTGGTGATATAGTGGCTAGAATTGTGATGAGCTCCCCGTTCTTATTCTTTATATTTGTTTCCATTGCTACAGTCTGCTGTTTCTTCTGCAAAGCATAAGTAAATAAAGGACAGGCCCTTTTATCAGATGTTCCGTGGAGTATTTCAAGATGGGATTTCCCCATTACTTCAATTTTTAGATAACCTGTTATCGCCTCGGCTTGAGGATTGAAATCAACAACCGTTCCTTCTTCATCTACAAGGGTAAATCCTATTGGCAGGTTGTTTTTAATAATTTCGTAAATCTGTTGCTCTTCTATGTTCATATCAATTAGTTTTTCTTTTAGTTTTTGAAAGAATAGTATCTCTTTTCTTTATATTGGATTTCTTTTATAACACCTTCAACATTCAATTCTTCCATCATTTTTATAGCATTCGCTTCTGAAAGCCCAAAAAGATTCGCTATATCGGTAATTGTCACAGGCCGCCTCTTTGTCATTTCAATTATTGCATCCTTCAAGTCCCGATTCCCAACATATCCCTTCCCATGAAATTCCGCTATGATCTCACAACTTTCACCAAGGAGATCTCTTGCCGCTCTCATTTCATCAGGGTTTAAAGGACTGGCATACTTTTCTGACGGAGGCCTGATGACAGTATTAAGGTGAATTTTATCAGGTTGAATCTCAGATAGCGCCTTTTTCATTTGTAAAAGTTCATTACTATCATCGTTGAAACCTTTTATCAGCATAATCTCAAGCCATATCTGACCGCTAAAAATCTTTCTGAATCCCTTCAGACCATTAATTATGGATCCTATATTTAAAGAATTATGAGGCCTGTTTATCCTTTTAAATACATGTTGAGATGCTGCATCAAGAGAAGGAAGGACAACATCTGCCTCTAATAGCTCTTTCTGAACATCTTTCATAAAAAGAAGCGTACCATTTGTAAGGACTGCAACGGGAATAGATGTAATCTTCTTTACGCCTTTAATCAAAGCACCTATCTCTGAATGAAGGGTTGGCTCTCCAGAGCCAGAGAAAGTAATAAAATCTATTTTCATAAGCTTGTTTAAAAATACTTGTACCTCCTTAAATATTTCTTCTTTTGGAGTGTAGGTTTTCCTCTTGATTACTTTCCGAGTTGTTCTTCCAAGCTGACAATATATACAATCAAGTGTGCAGGCTTTATAAGGAACTATATCCACACCCAAAGAAAATCCTAATCTTCTCGAAGGCACAGGACCATAAACATATTTCATATTTTATTTAATCCTTTCCCATAAAAAAGATACAATAAATACTGTCTTGCCTTTGTTTCATTGACTATTTTCTGAAATATCCTTCCGCTTCAGCAAAAATTGTATCACAACATATTATTCGGGATTTTGCCTTGTAGAAATGCCGGATATCACTGCAAGCGACTGCTTTAATTGTAATAGGTTCTTCTACAGGCACTGGTTTTATAAAGCGCATATTCAATTTGGCTGTCTTTAATTCTATCCCGTCCTTCATATAGAATAGATGTATCATACTGGAATCAAGAATTGCTGTTATGATACCACCATGTAAAATACCATCATATCCCTGGTAGTCTTTAGATATTTTAAATTCACCAGAAAGAGTATTGTTATTATGGAGAATAAAATTTAATTTCAGGCCATTTTTAGAATGCTTACCACAAACAAAACAATTCTTATGAAATTTCTTATTCATAATTTTTCATTAATTGAGTTTCTTCCACTGAATGCGTTGGTGAGGTGATTTGTTCAAGTTGATTATTGTGATATTTTTCGACAATGTACCTTATTGAAGAATCTTCTTCAGCTTTGTATATATCAACAAAGCTATCTTTCAGCATATAGAAGGAAATTTCTCCGATCCTGGACGTAAATAATAAGTCTATCTTATATTTAATAATGGCTTTTATAACTTTAATCCCTACATGTTTATTTTCACCGAGAAATTCATTAAAGTAGAAATCGTCTATTTCTACTTTGTTACTATTATCATTTAACCTCAATACGACAAAATAAGGAGCACGGCCAAAATGCCCATGAACTTTGGAATCCAATCCGTTAATGTCCTTAACCGGAATAATAGCGGAAGTAACCTTTTTTCTTGACGGCTCAACATGAATAAAAACTGATTCAATATGTTTATAATTTTCAATTATATAATCCTCTGCCTTACTCGCTAATTCATGTGCTTTATACAATGGGAGTGATGGACTGGTTTCAATTTTACATTCAACCATTTTAAATGGACCTGATTGACGTATTCTAACTTCGCTGACTCCCTTAACCCCGTAAATATTGTTTATTTTTTCTTCAATCTCAGATTGTAGTTCTGGATCTAAATTCGCATCCATTAAAACCAGGAGAGATGACCATATATTTTTTATTCCTAATGTGAGAACAAGCAATGAAATTAAAATAATTATTGAACCCTCTATATAAGAAATTTTTGCATAGGCTAACAATATCCCTATCAAAACAACTAAAGAAATAAAAATATCTAAAAAAGATTCGCTCGCATTAGCAATAAGTGATTGGGAACTAATCAATTTGCCAACAGCTCTTTCCTTTTTTGCTATGAAATAAGCCGCTATGATAGATATTACACTTACACTAACAGGCAATATCGGGAATATTTGAACATGGGTAATGTGGAAAAGCTTGTGATAGCCTTCTTTTAATATCTCTATACCAGCCCATAGTATTAACGTACCTATTACGAAACTGGCCAGTGTTTCAGCTTTATATAATCCGTAAGGAAATCTTACAGTCTTTTTCTGCGAGGCCAGCCAGAGACCAAAACCAGAGGCAAAAATAGCCAGAAGGTCAGCACTACTATGAAAAGCATCAGCTACCAAAATCTTCGAGTCAAATAGATATCCTATAGTACCCTTCATAACAGCCAGAAAAAGAGTCACAGAGGTTGCGATAAAGGCTATTTTTTGCCCATGCTTTAATTCTTTAAATTTATCTTTTTTGTTCTCCATAGTTTCAGTTAAGACTTATAGAAGCTAAAAATATAATGTCAAGGTGCCACCTATAAAAATTGACGGGTCATAGGTGAATTACATTGAGGACATTTTGTTTGAAAACAGGGGACACCCCGTTGATGAGGTACAACTAAACCACACTTAGGACAGATACAGTTAGCTGGAGGCCCGCTTCGTACAAAACTTTCAGAACCTCTGCAACTACTAAAACTCCCACCCCTACCCCAACTGCCTCTTCTTCTACCTCTAAACTGCATTTCAATCCTTTATCATTATGGTTTTAATACTAAGCTATATTTCTACCGTTTAACCCATCTTCACTTAAGAAATTATCGCCATATTTCCCCTTAATTATTATCTTAACCTTATTTATCACAAGGTCTGATTTCACAAGGGGTTTCCTTACCACAACATGTCTCTTGCTTTCCACATTTTGTACCGAGATTGCCAGCAATATTCGAACTTAAACCCTTCAGGATAAAACCGCTTCCCCCTGTGATGTGTTTTCTTGCCTGATTCTTGCAGTTTGGACAGAACACAGTAGGGGTCTCTTTCATAGAGTGGTTTAACTCAAATGAATTTCCACATTCATCACACTTGTATTCATAGGTTGGCATAATGCTATGCTCCTTTCACAATGCTTTGACGGTCCTTGAGATGCAAAAGCGGTTCGATAACCATATCAAATGACTTTGCAGTTTCTGAATCTCGATAATACTGAAGGTAGGGTTTTCCGCTGTCTCCAGTTTCAACTATTTTCGGATCGAGAGGTATTCGTCCTAAAAACGGCACCCCCATCTCTCTTGCCATTCCCTCTCCACCGCCTTTTTTAAATATGTCTACATTTCTTCCACAATAGGAACAGATAAACCCGCTCATATTCTCTACTACACCTATAATGGGTAAGTTTACATGACGACAGAATACTATGGCTTTTCGTACATCGGCAAGTGCTACATCCTGGGGTGTTGTGACAACTATTGCACCATCAGTTTCTCCAAGAAGCTGAGCTATTGAGATAGGTTCATCTCCAGTGCCAGGGGGAGAATCAATGATAAGGTAATCGAGCTCTCCCC
>JACAEY010000021.1 GCA_013388605.1 Nitrospirota bacterium
GTATGAGAACCGATTTTAGAAGCAAAATCACGGGTAACCTCGATGAGACCGGAGTCGAAGCGGAGGTCTCAGCCAAAGATTATCAATAGTGATTAAAGTCAGGTGAAGGTTTAAACATACCTAGGAGGTAGTTTATTTTGGTTCGAAAATCGGGTCTCATAACTCTTATATAGAATATTTTGGACAGCAATGTACCACTAAGGAATTTTAAATTTATCAAGGATATCAAATACTTCTTTCACAGCCACAGAATCAGCAGGGAGTTGTATAATCGGCTTCCCGTAAAGGTCATATTCTAATACCATGCTATCATAAGGAACAAATCCTGCTACAGAGAGTCCGGAATTTTCAGCAATGGTCTTTAACTGTTCTTTGATATCGTCTGATACCCTGTTAATCAGAAGGACCCTTCTGTCGATCTTAAGTTGAAGCTCATCTACCAATTCATTGATCCTTTTAGCTGTTTGAATCCCTCGTGCTGAAGGGTCACTCATAATTATAAGAAGATTGACTATCTGCGTTATTCTTCTGCTGAGATGTTCCATACCAGCTTCATTGTCAATTACGATATAAGGATATGATTCAGAAAGGGTTTCTATGTGTTTCCTGAGTATATTATTGGCAGCACAGTAGCATCCAGGTCCTTCAGGTCTCCCCATAACAATTAAATCAAAACCCTTGGATTCAATTATAGACTGTTGAACCTGGTATTCTAATAGTTGTTCAACAGACATACCCCCTATTCTTTCTTTACCTCCTCTGACTGACTGGAGTGACTCTTCCCTCAGTCTCCCAATGGTTGTATGGACTTTTACGCCGAGAGCTTCATTAAGACAGCTATTAGAATCTGCATCAACAGCAAGAACAACTCTTTTTTTCTTTTCAATAAGATATCGGATAGTAAGACCGGCAATGCTTGTCTTTCCAGTGCCACCTTTACCTGCATATGCAATAATAAATGCCATGTATAATTATTATATATTTATTGAATTTTTTTATGTAATAAAGGAAAATAAAATATAAGATTTTAAAGGCTATAATAATAAAATTAATTATGTTTTTAGGCAGTAGATTATTGTTACTTTTCTTTCTTCTATTTGTAATATCTCCCTCTTTTGTTATTGCAGCAAATAAAGGTAAGGTCCCTAAATATGTGGGTTCCTATGAGTGTAAACCATGCCATGAAGAGGAATATAAAAGTTTTATTACTTATGCAAGAAAGAGTAATTCTTACAGGAGTATCGAAAGGCTAAAAAAAGAGTTAACAGAGGAAGAGATTAAAGGATGTTATATCTGTCATACCACTGGATATGGAAA
Source organism: Nitrospirota bacterium (assembly GCA_013388605.1). GTDB lineage: Bacteria > Nitrospirota > Thermodesulfovibrionia > Thermodesulfovibrionales > SM23-35 > JACAEY01. The sequence continues at coordinate 1,318 of JACAEY010000021.1, forward strand.
ACCCGGTGGTTTCATAAGCCTTGAGAAAACACCCCATATGAAGAATGCAGGCTGTGAGGTATGTCATGGCCCCGGAGAATTCCATGTTAAGACGAAAAATCCATCATATATAAAGAAGAATCTAAGTAAAGAAGACTGTGAGGTCTGTCATACCGAGGAGAGGGTAAAAGCCTTTAGATATAAACCCTTGGTTCATGGAGGGGCACATTAATATAAAGTTAAAATTAAAAAGTTAAGATTGAAAATGATTTAAATTTTTATTAACAGCTCTTTATATAAATTAGATTTGAATTATTATTTAGGACAAAACAGATGATAAAGTTTTTAAGGAAGCATCTTGCCAATAAGATTATAGTAGCTATAGTAATTACAATAGTTCTAATTATGGGGGCTGAAATAGCTCTTAGAATATATTTCGGCACAAAAGACAGGATAGAACTTATGAACATGGTAGCACGAGATTTAGCATACTCCACTTATGCAGGTATAAAGTATCCAATGTCAGTAGGAGATGCTGATGCTATAAAAAGGCAATTACTTGATATCAAAGAAACAGCTAAAGATGTTGAGGTATATATATGCGATTTTGACCAAGAGATAATATATTCCACTCATGAAGATAGGCTAAGAACTCTTGCTACAGGTACTATCCATAATAAAGATGCTATCCAGACTCTAACAAAGGTATTGAAAACAGGAATTGAACCACAAAAGTTATTTGAGGATAAGATATCAGGTGGAAGATATATCATCTCTTTTTATCCTATTTTAAATCAGAAAGAATGCTATCACTGCCATGGGTCTTCAAGAAAGGTGTTGGGGAGCATGATAGTAAGGATTAGGGCAGAAAGAGTCTATGCAACTGTTGCTGCCCAGCGAAATAGGACTTTGATCTTAACATTATTCGGAATATCCATAGTGATGTTAATGATTTATCTAATAGTAAACAAATTTATAAGAAAACCTGTAGAAAGTTTAGCTGAAAAGGCAAAAAGGTTTGCTGAAGGTGACATGTCAGCCTCTGTAGAAGTTAGAACAGAAGATGAGATAGGGTTGCTTGGGAAGACCTTCAACTATATGGTTGAACGTGTTTCCTCTTCAAGTAAAAAATTAGAAGAGGAAATAGAGAGGAAAACAGCACTCTTAGATGAAAGGACGCGTCTACTTGGTCTTCTTGAAAGAGCAAATAGAGAACTCAGAGAGTTAGATAGACTGAAGTCTACTTTCTTAGCAAATATGTCACATGAACTTCGCACCCCAATGAACGCAATTATTGGTTATACAGAGCTTTTGTTAGATAGGGTTGATGGAGAGATAAATGAAGAACAAGAAAAAAGCCTCAGAAAGGTCGCGACGAATGCAAGGCATCTTTTGCAATTGATAAATGATGTCCTTGATATCTCTAAGATAGAAGCAGGCAAGATAGAATTAGACATAAAAGAACTGGACATTAAATGGTTGATTGATTCTGTGATTCCGGCTTTCGAACCTATGATAAAACAGAAAGGTCTCACACTTTCTATTGATATTGATGAAGAATTACCATTTGTATATGGAGATGAGGACAGGATTAAACAGATATTGATTAACCTTTTATCAAATGCTATTAAATTTACACATAAAGGAGGAATTACAATACATGCCAAGGTTTCGGATCGCGGTGTTAAACCAGGGGAAGTGCCAATTTTTGCAGAGATATGTGTTGAAGACACAGGTATTGGAATTAAAAAGGAAGACATAGGCAGGATATTTGATAAGTTTGTTCAGGTAGATATTACAACAGTGCGTCAATATGAGGGTACTGGACTTGGTTTGAGTATTACCAGAGGATTGGTTTCTTTGCACAAAGGAATGATATGGGTGACAAGTAAATATGGAGAGGGGAGCAGGTTTTGTTTTACTCTTCCTTTGAATAAGGAAATATTAGAAAAACCTGCTGAACCTGTAATAGAATCGAGGATAGCTGAGGCACTGGCTGACTATTTTGGAGTGCCATTAGAGACTTTTCTAAAAGAACCTGAATTTGCAGGAAAACCGATAAGGTGCTGGGAATATGTACGTTGCGGACAGCCCAATTGTCCAGCATATGGAAGTAAAGAAAGCAGATGTTGGCTTATTCTTGGAACCCATTGTGCTGGTATGAAAATAGCTGGTTATCCAGAAAAGGCAGATTTTTGTAAGGGATGTGAGGTAATCAAAAACCTTGTTCTTAAATTAGAAGAGCCTGATAAAGCTAAGATATCAGGTAAAGAAGAAGTTTCTGCAAAGACTATATTGGCTATAGACGACAATCCTGAGGCTATAGAAATCGTAAGAAAATACTTAGGAGATGATTACAATGTAGTTCCCCTCCTCAGCAGTGACAAAGCGGTAGAAAAGGCGAAGGAGATTAAACCTCTTGCTATTACTCTTGACATTCTGATGCCCAAAAAAGATGGATGGCAGGTACTCAAGGAATTGAAAAATACCCCTGAAACTCAGGATATACCTGTTATCATCCTTTCAATTGTTGAAGATAAAAAGCTTGGTTTTAGTCTGGGTGCTGCAGAATATGTTGTGAAACCAGTAGAAAAGGATGTTTTATTGAGAAAACTGAAAAATCTTGAAAAAACAAGAAAGGTGAAAAGGGTTTTGATAGTAGATAATGATGCAGAGACAGTTAGATTGATAGGAAATGTAGTGAAAGAGGGCGGGTACCATGTAACAACTGCCTATAATAGTGAAGATGCTATCAAATCTATACGTGATTTTAGGCCAGACCTTATAATCCTAAATTTGACTATGCCAGAAATGAGAGGTTTTGATGTTATTGAGTTCTTGAAAACAGCAGAAGAAATTAAGGATATTCCCCTTATCTTACTTACCCATAAAGATCTTACTGAAAAGGAAATTGACGAGCTGAATGGTAAAATACAGGGGATATTAAACAAAGGGGTACTTACAAAAGAGGACTTACTGGAGGAGATTAGAGAAACCATCAATAAAATCAGTGAAGCTCAATGAAGATTGATCTGGAAATTCAGACGAGAATAAAGTTTTTAATTACTCAGAAGAGGGGAAAATGGAAGAAGCAAAAAAAACAATAACGAAGAAGATTCTTGTAGTAGATGACAACAATGATAGCAGGGAACTGGTAGTTAAGGTGTTAAAAAATAAAGGTTACGAAATGATTGAAGCTATTGATGGAGAGGAGGCATTGAAAAAAGCGATAGCAGAAAGACCTGACCTTATATTATTAGATATATCAATTCCAAAGATTAATGGATATGAAGTTACAAAAAGACTGAAGTCTATAGAGGAATTTAAAGACATCCCTGTTGTTGCATTAACAGCACACGCAATGAAGGGAGACAGGACAAAGGCACTTGAGGCAGGTTGTGAGGGTTATATCTCAAAACCTATTAATGTACGAGAGTTACCAGATCAAGTGAAATCATATCTGAGAGGAAAGTGGGAGAGTATCTTCGGTGGAGAAAAAGAGTAAGATTTTGATCGTGGATGATGCTGTAGATACAGTTGAACTCCTTAAGAAAAGGTTCCGATCTGAAGGATATGATACAGAAGAGGCATATAATGGTGAAGAAGGTCTTAAAAAGGTTAAAGAATACAATCCTGATTTAATTGTCCTTGATGTGATGATGCCAAAATTGGATGGATATCAGGTCTGCCAGAGACTTAAAACAAATGAAAATACAAAGTATATCCCTGTTCTTATGCTGACTGCTAAAGGTGAGGTTGAGAATAAGGTGAAGGGACTTGAAATTGGAGCAGACGATTATTTAGCAAAGCCTTTTGATTATAAAGAGCTTTCTGCGCGGGTTAAATCTTTATTATCTATCAAAGCAGCACGTGAAAAATTAGTAGAAGAAGAAAAATCTGAAGCACTCGAGAAAATGATGGATGAAGTTGTGCATGAGGTGAGAAACCCACTTGTTTCTATAGGTGGGTTTGCTAAGAGGGTTCATGATAGACTCCCAGAAGGTGACCCAAATAAGAGGTATATGGAAATGATAATTGCTGATGTATTGAAATTGGAGAATATGATAAAACAGCTTGTTGACCTCAAGACAATGGCTTTTTGTCATTTAGAGACTACTGATATTAACCAGTTGATCATGGAAACTATAAAATTGCATGAAAAAGAGATTCAGGAAAAAGGGATAGAGCTTAAAATAGAACTGATGGAAGATCCTCCACATATACCAGGAGATAGAGAACAGCTTAAGGTTGCCATTTCAAATGTCATTAAGAATTCTATCGAAGCGATGCAGGAAAGTCTGCCTCATACGGGAAGTCCAAGAGTTTTAAATATTTCTGATAATCTTACCGAAGGGTATCTGGAAATAAAGATATCCGATACAGGAAAGGGAATACCAAAAGATAAGATTAAGAACATCTTTGACCCATTTTTTACTTCAAAGATATATGGTCCTGGACTTGGTCTTACATTTACACTCAAGATAATTCAACAGCATAGGGGAAATATTTCAGTAGAGAGTGAACCAGGGAAAGGTACTACCTTTACGATAAGATTACCTGTAAGGTCTGCATAAGGCACAAGGAAATCATGATGTTTAGTCTACCATCAGGTGGATTTATTTTGCTCTCAGTGTTCTCAACCTTACTATCTCTTCCTGATATCCATAAATGTGAGCGCCTGCACTGTATGCATACAATGGACCATTATTAAGAGAAGTCTCTTCAGCGATAAACTGTTTCAGGAGTTCTATTCCACCAAGGTTTGTAGGAAGTCCAGCCCACAGGTCCCAAGACCTGAAATAGGCGCTTACTGTCAACACCAGATTAGAATCAACCGGTATTACTTTAAAATCAAGTAATCTCAAGCAAGGAGGGTCAAGTTTTCCGTCATTGCCGTAGCATACATCAAGGTCATCAGGGGTTGCTATTTCAATGACAGCCTGATTGGTGAGAGGTGTCTCCCTAAGCATAGCAATGATTCTCTCAAGCTGTGTTCCACCTTTTGGCATTTTATTATGTATTCTGCTTGCATACTTGTATGTCTCATTCTCTGCCAGTTCTGGATTCATGAGATAGTTTGCAAAGTAGTCTTCAATATACTCTTTCGTAGTAGGGGCAGGTATGCCGGAGTTAGGAGGCATGATTGGTATCATATCATAATAGGGATGCTCGATATATACTCCTATGCCAGGGTACTGCAGACGGTACTGCTCATCCTCGAATGAGCCTTTCTGTATTTTCTGGTTGTAGGCATGATCAAAGAGGTTATAAATAAGCTGGAACCATGCATCAGATATAGTTTTAGCCATTATAAAAAAAGGAAGCATCTTTACCCTTTATTTTTATTAAAACATAGTTTATCATCTAAATCATATTTAAAGAAAGAGGAGAGCAATAATAATTATCTTTTGAATATAAATTTAAGAGGAGGGAATGATGAAAGTCAATGATATAATGACAAAAAAAGTATATACAATCAGTCCTGACAGTACCCTAAAAGAATGTGTAGAAGTCCTTAATAAATACAAAGTGAACGGTATTGTTGTTGTTGAAAAAGAGAAAGTTTCAGGGGTAATAACAAAGGCTGATATTTTCAAGGCAATACTTCCACGTTATCCAGATATTATTGAGGAAGAAAAATACATATCAGATCTTGAGTATATTGAGGAACGGGTAAATAAACTTCTTGAAATGAAGGTAAGAGATATCATGGGAGCACCTCCCATTACAGTAACCAGTGATATGCCTATTGTAAAAGCAGGTTCTACAATGATCCTTAGAAGGGTAAAACAGGTGCCTGTTGTGGATAATGAAAAACTCACGGGTATTATCACACTGACAGATATTATTAATAATCTACTGAAGAAGATTAAATAAGCATATGGCTGAGAGCAAAGAGCAGAGAACTGATACTATATGCCCTGAGCTATACGCTATATGCTAATTATTTAAAGCTATGCTCATCAGATGGGAATATCCCCTTTTCCACTTCTTCTTTGAATGTCTTAATAGCCTTTAGTGCTTCATCCCTCATATTTATATATCTCTTGGCAAACTTGGGTAAGAATCTCTCGAATAGTCCAATAACATCATGAAGAACAAGAACCTGACCATCACAATATGGACCTGCACCTATCCCTATGGTTGGAATTTTTAGATCTTTTGTTATCTTCTGAGCAAGTTCCATTGGGATTGCCTCGAGTAAGACTGAAAAAGCACCTGCATCTTCTGCAATGTGTGCTTCTTTAATCAATCTCTTTGCCGACTCTTCAGTTCTTCCTTGTATCTTGTATCCACCCATTCTATGGATTGATTGTGGAGTCAAGCCAATATGTGCCATAACAGGTATATCTGCTTTTGTCAGTGCCCTGATATGGTCTGCTACTTCGGCTCCACCCTCGATCTTTACTCCAGAGGCACCCCCCTCTTTTAAAAACCTTCCAGCATTTCTTACTGCTTCTTCAATACTTACCTGGTATGACATATATGGTAGGTCACCTATAACCATGGCTTTATTAACAGCTCTTGATACAATCTTTGTATGATAAATCATCTCACCCATTGTGACTGGAAGAGTATTTTCAAGCCCCTGGACAACCATAGCCACAGAATCACCAACGATAATTGCATCTATACCAGCTTCATCAATAATTCTCGCAAAAGGATAATCATATGCTGTGAGCATTGTGATTTTTTGCTGTTCCGATTTCTTCTTTAAAAGGTCCTGAATCGTTATCTTGGACATATTAATCCCCCTCTATTTTTTTATTGGAAGCCTTATCCTGAATGTAGTCCCCTTATTATTGCTTTCCACAAAAATGTTTCCTCCGTGGGATACGATTACCTTCTGGACTATAGAAAGACCAAGACCTGTTCCACCTTCTTTGGTAGTGAAGAAAGGCAGAAAGATTTTATCAATGATATTCTCCGCAATCCCCGGACCAGTATCACTTATGAATAACTCAACAGAATCTCCTATGGAAGACCTTATGTAAATTTCTCCTCCTGCTGGCATAGACTCAATAGCATTCTGGATTAGGTTTGTGAATGCCTGCCTTAGAAGAACCTCATCACCTTTAATTAAAGGTAGTTTATCAATCTCAATATGGGTTTTAATATCTTCTCTACCTTTTGAAACTTCAGTTATACTCTTCTCAATCACAGCTTTCAGGTCAACATCAGACACATTGAGTTCAGCAGGTTTCGCAAAAGAAAGGAAGTCAGATATGATTCTATTCATAACATTGATCTCATTTATAATGGCATTTACTGCAGGCTTCAAGGATACATCTACTTTTTTTGATAGTAGTTTCGTATAGCCGGCAATAACTCCCATGGGATTTCTCAACTCGTGTGCAATTCCAGCGGATATTTCACCAAGACTTGAGAGTCGTGACCTGAACTCCATCTGAGCCTCAAGTGCCTTAATCTCTGTAATATCAGTAAAAACTAGTATCTGGCCAATTATCTTACCATCACTGTCTTTTAAAGGAGAGAGATTCAGCCCAAGCCATATTTTTCTTCCCGATGGTGTCGTGTATGCTATCTCTCCACGTTCTATAATCTTTTTTTCATTGAGGAGGTCTGTTATGGGACTGTTCAATACATCTGTGTGATATTTCCCAAATGCAAACTCCTTTTTAATTTCGAAGATCTTCTCAGCAGTCTGATTAACCTTTGTTATTTTGAGATTCTCATCAAAACTCATCACTCCACTTGGGACACTCTGAAGAATGTTCTCATTATATCCCTCTATCGTAAGAGCCCTGTCTTCGGCTTTCTGTCGCAGAATTTCAAGTTCTCTCTCTTTTTCCTTAAGCTTTGATACAAGTTCATGAAATGTATCAACAACAAAACCCACCTGTGACACTTCTTTAGACTCACCGTTCTTCTGTCTGTTGTAAATACGCCTAAATGTCTTGAGGAGATAAAAAAATGCCAATATTAAAACAATAAGAGTAAATACAAGGGAATAAAAAAATATCATATCTATCTTCATGTAATTAATATCTCTGAAATAGCAATATATAATATGATAGTATCTCTTGACCAAAAAAGAGGGTGATCAGTGCACCTAAAGCAAGAAAAGGTCCAAATGGAATCTTTGTATCCTTTGGATTTCCTTTGGATAACATAGTAAATATACCGATAATAGTGCCTGCAAGACTTCCAAAAAATGTTGTAAAAAATACACCTTTCCAACCTGAAAGAGCACCCACCATTGCCATCATCTTTATATCCCCTCCACCCATGGCTTCTTTCTTAAAAATTGCTGAGCCTGAGATGGCTATAAGATAAAAGAGCAGGAAACCTGTAAATGCTCCTAAAAAGGATTTCTTTATTCCAAGTATTGATGAACGTAAAAAGGGGTCAGGAAGTAAGAAAGCTCCTGCTAAAATTCCAAGAGGTATACCCGGCAGTGTGATAATGTCAGGGATTATCTGAAAATCTAAGTCTATAAATGTAATAACTATGAGGGATGATAAAAATAAAGAATATATAAGAGTGTGCCATCCTATTCCAAATTTCCATAGTATAGAAATGTAAAATAGACCGTTTAGAAACTCAATAAATGGATATCTGAGAGATATTTTCGTATTACATGACCTGCACCTTCCTCCTAATAATAAGTAGCTTAGTACCGGTATGTTATCCCAAGGTTTGATAGGTGTTTTACAAGAGGGGCACCTTGAAGAAGGGATTGTTATTGATAATTTTCGAGGAATTCTATAAATACATACATTAAGGAATGAGCCAATAACAAGTCCAAATATAAAAACAACAATATATACAGCCATTAAGCATTCCTTTTAAAGAGTTTGTATTGGTCATATAATTTACACTGTTGATTCATTAATAATGAAAGACTTAATAAACTGCATAAATTATGTAAACTTATTAAACCTATAAAATTGTACTACTTATTTCAGATGCCTTTTTCTTAGTAGATTCTATATCCCTGTCAATCTTTTCTATTTCACTCAGGGCTTCAGAGATAATGCCATCCTTTAAAACACGGACATCAGAATATCCTTTAAGTTCATAGACTCGATTGCCAATTTTTTTAATTAGCTCGTCCTTTTTTTTCTCCATCTGTTCTGACTGGTATAGAAGTTTTATAACAGAATATTCTATCTTTATTCTCTCTGAAACCAATGATGAAAACCATTTTATCTTTTCTAATCCACTTTCAAAATTCTCTTTTAATCTTTTCAACATAATCTCACCTGATAGTTATTAGTCATTGGTTAAAAGCCACCATGTGACTAATGGTTATTGACTGTTGACTTTTTAATTTACCCTGTCTTAAATAATTCAATCTTCCCTTTCCAGAATTTTTCAACTGCATTTCTCAATAAAGGGTTATTATTCAGATAAGGGTCTTTATTAATTAGATTGAAAGCCTCTTTTCTGGCGATGTTTAACAGATGGGCATCTCTTATGATGTTTGCTATTCTGAGGTCAGGCATCCCTGACTGTCTTGTGCCAAAGAACTCACCAGGACCCCTTATATCAAGGTCTTCCTCTGCTATTCTGAATCCATCATTGTTTTTGACCATTATATTGAGCCTTCTCCTTGCCTCATCGCCATATGGTTCATATGCTATAAGCAGACATGAAGAAGCATAAGAGCCTCTTCCAATTCTTCCTCTCAGCTGATGAAGCTGCGATAGCCCAAACCTCTCGGCATGTATTATAAGCATAAGTGAAGCATTAGGCACATCAACACCAACCTCGATAACTGTTGTGCATACAAGTATATCAATTTCCCTACGTTTGAACGATGTCATAATCATTTCTCTTTCTTCTGTTCTAATCCTCCCGTGGATCAGTCCCACTCTGAAGTCGGGAAAGAACTTTTCAAATGCATTTTTACCCATGATAGCTGACCTTAGATCTGTCTTTTCTGATTCTTCTATAATTGGATAGACAACATAAACCTGTCTTCCTTTATTTATTTCTTCTTTTATTTTGTTATAAACAGGCTCTTTTTGTCTCGAGCTGAATAAAAATGTTTGGACTGGTAACCTGTCAGGAGGTAATTCATCAATTACTGAATAGTCAAGGTCTCCATACAAGGTAAGGGCTAATGTTCTTGGTATAGGAGTGGCTGTCATCACAAGGACGTCTGGATTAATTCCCTTTTTACGGAGAAGTGCCCTTTGCATTACGCCAAACCTATGCTGTTCATCTATTACAACAAGGCCGAGGTTTTTAAATACAACACTTTCCTGTATAATCGCATGAGTTCCTACTACAATATCAATTTCTCCTGAGGCTATCTCATTTCGTAATGTTTCACGTGTAGTGCGCAAGGTGTTTATGCTTCCAGTAAGTAAACATATTTTCAGTCCCAGTTCCTCAATTATATTGTGAATGTTTATATAATGTTGTTCAGCAAGTATCTCTGTCGGAACCATAAGGGCTGATTGATATCCACATTCTGCTGCTACAGCCATTGCCATTATAGCAACGATAGTCTTTCCACATCCCACATCACCCTGAATTAGTCTATTCATAGGATGGGGTTTTTTCATGTCTTCAAGAATCTCGTTAAATACCCTCTTCTGGGAATCTGTGAGTCTGAATGGTAGAATATCAATAAGTTTTTTTATAAGATTTCCCTCTGGATTGAATGATATCCCTTTTTCAATTACCTTACCTTGCTTAATCATGGCAAGTCCAAGCTCAAGCATGAAGAGTTCATCGAAAGAAAGTCTTCTATGATATTTACTTACACCTCTGTTAAAAATTTCTAAATCAATATCTATGTCAGGAAAGTGAACGCTGGCAAGACTTTCAGGAAGTGAGGAAAGATTGTTTCTAATAAGGATCTCTTCTGGAATTGGATCGGTGATATCTTTAATATGAGAATTGACAATATTGAACATTATTGTTCTCATCTGTCGTACACTTAGACCACTGGTTACTTTGTAAACAGGAACTATCCTATTTGTATGAATAAGGGAACTATCACCTGACTTCATATCCTGAACTTCATATTCATTTGTATTGTCCAGAATCTCATACTCAGGATTGTCCATCTCGAATCCAAAACCCCAATATGGATTTCTTTTAACAATTCCGCAGAGAACGATTTCCTGTCCCACTTTTAAAATTTTTTTCATAAAAGGCTGGTTAAACCACTTTCCTTTTAAAAGTCCACTACCATCATTCAAAATGAGCTCAAAAATTTTTATGTTTTTTTTAGGAAGTTGTATTATTTCAGCAGAGACAATTTTCCCAATGATGGTCTCTATATTGCCATATCTCAGTTCACTTATTTTTTTGAGATTGCTTCTGTCTTCATACCTGTAAGGAAGGTAATAGAAGGCATCCTTAACAGTAGTAATCCCAAGACGTTTCAACAGTTTTGCCCTTTGCGGTCCTACACCCCTTATGTACTGAATCGGAAAGTCTGAAAGGTCTTTATCCCTTTGCATCAGTCCACTAAAAGTCTGATATAGTTCTTACCGAAGATTTAGTTTTAAACTGCCTCCTCAGTTCTTATTTTAGAGTATTCGCTTTCGCTCAAGATATCAATGTACCATCCTGTTAATTTCATGGCAAGTCTGACATTTTGACCCCTTTTGCCAATAGCAAGAGATAGCTGATCATCACTAACTACCACCATGGCAGTTTTATCTTCCTCATTTATTCCAATCCTCTCAACTGATGCAGGACTTAATGCCCTTGCAATAAGCATTCTTGGGTCATCTGTCCAAGGGATAATATCTATCCTTTCTCCCCTGAGTTCTCGAACTATTGACTGGACTCTTGTGCCTTTCATACCTACACATGCACCAACAGGGTCTATAGATTGGTCTTTAGAAAATACAGTAAGTTTTGTCCTTTCTCCTGGCTCTCTCACAATGTTCTTGATTACAACAAGACCATCATGGATTTCTGGAACCTCCATCTTAAAAAGGGAAGCAACAAATTGAGGTTCAGTTCTTGATAACATTATAATTGGTCCCTTTGTTGTAATTTTTACATCTACTATGATTGCTCTGACAGTGTCTCCCCTCTTGAGGGTCTCATTGGGTAATACTTCTTTTATAGGAAGTATTGCCTCTGTTTTACCAAGGTTAAGAAAGTATACACCCTTTTCTTTACGCATAACCTGGCCACTCACAATTGTTCCTACCTTGTCTTTGAATTCATTATAAATTGCATCTCGTTCTGCCTCTCTAACCCTCTGGAATATAACCTGTTTCGCTGTCTGTGCAGCTATCCTGCTGAAGTCATGTAGGTCTATAGGAATATTTACTGTGGTGCCTTCAATTGGTTGAGGAGAGATCTTTAATGCTTCTTCTAAAGATATTTCTTCATTTTTATTAGTTACATGTAATACTATTTTTTTTATCTCAAATGCTTTAATATTGCATGTTTTAGGGTCAATTATCAGATCTATATTAGTCCTTCCCCCAAGCCTTTTTTTTGCAGCAGTCAGGAGTGCTGACCTTAATGCTTCAAGCAAGGTATCCCTCGATATGCCCTTTTCTCTGCTTATCTGATCTATCAGATAAAGGAGCTCTTTTGGCATTTAAGCTCGACCTCCAGTCTTGCCTTTGATATATTTTTAAAAGGTATATCTATTTCATCCCCATTCACTAAAAGTTTTAAAGATTCACTATTTATCTTAAAAATCCTTCCAATAAATAGATTTCTATTATCTATTTTTTCGGAAGTGAATATCCTTGCGAGTTTACCAAGATTTTTTTCAAAATCTTTTATGTTCCTAAGGGGTCTATCAAGCCCAGGGGAAGAGACCTCAAGGGTGTAAGAGACAGGTATCGGGTCTTCGACATCAAGAATTGCCTCGAGCCCCCTGCTGAACCTCTCGCAGTCATCAAGTGTAACACCTCCTTCTTTATCAATTGTGACCCTGAGTAATAATTTGTCCCTGCCAGAGAGTTCAATGTTAAAAAGCTCTACTTTCTGGGAATCAGCGACCCTTTTTGCCAGATTAGCAACCTTATTTTTAATTATCTCCATAAAAAGCACCTATAAAACAAAAGAGTGGAAAAAACCCACTCTTTACATTAAACCTGATTGAACATAGATAATATATCAGCTTTAAAACTTAAAAATCAAGAATTAATAGGTTTTTAAGTAGACATCATGATATAAAATTTCTTAAAATTGTGTCATTAATTATCAAAAATTATCAAAAAGAATAACGGGGTATAAATTTGGGTGAAGCTACTGAAGAAGAGAAGATAGGTGTACTTCTTTTAAATCTTGGAGGTCCAGACTCACTGCATGCAATAAAACCTTTTCTTTATAACCTTTTTTCTGATAGGGAGATTATAAAACTTGGACCCCCGTTTTTTCAAAAGCCTTTAGCATTGATAATATCAATTTTGCGCTCAAATAAGACGAAGAGAATTTATAGACTTATAGGAGGTAAATCCCCAATATTTGATATCACTTTGGCTCAGGCAGATGCTCTTGAAAAGGCACTCAACTCTTCACTTGTTATTCCTCACTTATCATTCTTTTTTAAGGTCTATGTTGGAATGCGCTACTGGCATCCATTCATAGGCGAGGTTGTGCCTGAAATAAAAAAAAATGGGGTAAAGAAACTTATTGCAATTAGTATGTATCCCCAGTTTTCAAGTGCGACAACAGGTTCATCTTTAACAGAATTAAAAAAGATTATTTCCCATTATCCAATAGAGGTCTTTTCAATCACCTCGTGGTTTAATCATCCACTCTACGTAGAGGCACTTGTAGACGGTATAAAAAGAGGTATTGAATCCTTTGAGTCCGAACTAAATATCCATGTGATTTTTAGTGCACATAATCTACCAGAGTCACTAATAAAAGAGGGTGATCCCTATGTAAAGCAGATTAAAGAAACCATAAAAGAGATAACAAAAAGGTTAAATATTAATTGGTCTCTCGCTTTTCAAAGTAAAACCGGTCCTGTAAAGTGGCTAAAGCCTACAACAGAAACGATGCTTGAAACATTGGCCAGAGGGGGTTATAAGAACATATTAATCGTCCCTATAAGTTTTGTTTCAGACCATATTGAGACACTATATGAAATAGATATATTATATAAAAATAGAGCTAATAAGCTTGGACTGGTGCTTAAAAGGGTAGATTCCCTGAATACCCATCCATTATTTATAGGAGCGCTGAAGGATATAGTTTTGAATGGTCTAAGAGAAAAGGGTTGGATTTAAATATTTTATGAGATTAATAATTGTTGGTGGAGGAATTACAGGTTTATCTTTAGGTTATTTTCTATTAAAAAAAGAACCCAATTTAGACCTTCATGTCCTTGAATCAGAAGAAAGACCGGGAGGGAAGATCTGGACCGAAAGGGTAAACGGTTATCTTTGCGAAGGGGGTGTCAATGGCTTTTTAGATAATAGACCAAAGACACTCGAACTTGCTTCCAGTCTTGGGCTTATTCCTATAAGGAGTAATGATAATGCAAGAAAAAGGTATATATTTTCTGACCAAAAGCTCCATCAATTGCCAGAATCACCTATATCTTTTTTCCTATCAAATCTATTGAGCCCCATTGGCAGAATAAGAATAATTTATGAAATTTTTGCTCCGAAAGGCTCAAATGAAGAGGAAAGTCTTGCTGATTTTGCAAAACGTAGACTCGGTCTTGAGGCATATGAAAAACTTATTGATCCTATGGCATCTGGTATTTATGCAGGTGATCCAGAAAAAATGAGTCTGAAAAGTTGTTTCCCAAGGATATTTGAGCTGGAAAGAAAATATGGTAGCCTCATAAAAGCTATGATAAAACTCAAAAAAGAGGCGAGAAAAACAGGCAAGAGTGTAGGAGCTGGACCAGGAGGGGTTTTGACTTCTTTCTATGATGGCATGCAGGTCTTTATTTCAGCTCTAAAAGATTTTTTAGGAGATAGGCTTAAAACTAAAAGCAGGGTTGCCTCTATTGATAAAATTGGTAAAACTTATACTCTCTTTTTATCAGATAACTCAAGATTTGAAGCAGAAGCTATTGTTATTGCTTCACCAGCTCATTCAACATCAGAAATACTAAGGGACTTTGATAAAGATTTATCTAAAACCCTGAGTGAGATTCCTTATCCTCCTATCTCGGTTGTATGCCTTGGCTATAAAAAGGATAGAGTTAGACAATCACTTGATGGTTTTGGTTTTCTCGTACCTAAGAGAGAAGGTAGAAAAATACTTGGAACACTCTGGGATTCAAGTATTTTCCCAAACAGGGCTCCCGATGGACATGTTCTTATGAGAAGTATGCTTGGTGGAGCCAGGTTATCAGATATTGCATTACTTCAAGATGATAAAATGATAGATGTAGTTTTAGGTGAGCTGAAGGATATTATGGGATTAAATATTTCCCCTGATTTTGTAAGAATTTACAGACATGAGAAAGGAATACCCCAATACCTACTTGATCATGAAAAAAGGGTCAAGACGATTGAAAGGATTGTCAGACAGCATAAGGGTTTATATATTACAGGAAATTCTTATAAGGGTATAGGTGTTAATGACTGTATAGAAAATTCTCATAAGCTTACAGATAGAATTTTTAACGAACTATTTTCAGGTTAGTTAGTGACACACATAATGCACTTTGGAGTTGAAATAAAGTGGTTTTATAAGGTTAAATTGATAGTTGTTTTAACTCCTTGATTATGTTATTTTGGGGAAATTTTATAAGTATAAGTAAAAATTTAATTTATTGTGCCGCAGGAAAAGGTATTTCATCCGCGGAAAGGAGGGTAATATGCAAGAGGAGGAAATTGCAGAACTATTAAAAAAAGAAAATGAAGAATTTAAAAAACTTACAGAAGAACACAGAACACTTGAGGAGTTACTTGCCAAAATTGACAGCAAACGATATCTAACTCCAGAAGAAGAGCTTGAAAGGAAAAAGATACAGAAGCAGAAATTGCTCAAAAAAGACAGAATGGCAGCATTGGTCAGGGAATATAAGAGGATCCATGCTAACTAAAGAAAAATAGTTAAAGAAAACTCTACATAAAAAGCGAATTAAATATTGAATTTTTGAGTTTTAATTAGAAAAGATTTATCTATAGAAAATGGCCATTTACTAAAAGGAGGATAACTACTGCAGTGAGAAGCAAAGCTGTAAAAGAAGGTTTGGAAAGGGTACCGCACAGGGCCCTACTTTACGCGACAGGGATTCCAAAGACAGAAATGCACAAACCCTTTATAGGGGTCGCAACGAGTTTTACAGATATTATACCTGGTCATATTGGCATGAGAGACCTTGAAAGATTTATAGAAAAAGGGATTCATACAGGTGGTGGCTATCCTTTCTTTTTCGGAATCCCTGGTATATGTGATGGGATAGCGATGGGTCACAGAGGAATGCATTATTCCCTTCCTTCAAGAGAACTAATTGCTGATTCTATAGAGACAATAGCAGAGGCTCATCAGTTTGATGGGCTTGTCCTCCTCACTAATTGTGACAAGATTACTCCCGGTATGCTTATGGGTGTAGCCAGGGTTAATATTCCTTCAATAGTTGTTACAGCAGGTCCAATGTTATCAGGACACCTGAAGGGCAAAAGGCTATCACTTGTTAATGACACATTTGAGGCAATAGGTAAATACAAGAAGGGATTGATAAGCGATGAAGAACTTGAAGCCCTTGAGGAATGTGCCTGCCCCGGTGAGGGTTCATGTCAGGGTATGTACACAGCCAATACAATGGCATGTGTAACAGAGGCTCTTGGAATGAGTCTTGAAGGTTGCGCAACAGCACTTGCGGTATCATCAAAAAAGAAAAGAATTGCTTTTGAAAGTGGTAGAAGAATTGTCGAACTAATAAAAAACAATTTAACTCCAAGAAGGATAATGACAAGAAGAGCATTTGAGAATGCAATAATGGTAGATCTTGCCCTTGGCGGTTCAACAAATACAGTACTTCATATTCCTGCTATAGCTCACGATGCTAATATTGATCTTCCTCTTGAAGTGTTTGATAAATTGAGCAGGATGATTCCACATATATGTGATATGCTTCCCTCTGGAAGGTACTACCTTGAAGACCTTGACTATGCAGGAGGCATCCCTGCTGTACTTAAAAGGCTTAAGGAGAAAATACATAATACACAAACTGTAAGTGAGAAGGGGACTTTTGCTATAGCTGATTCTGCAGAAATAAGGAATGAAGATGTCATAAGACCCCTTGATAATGCTTATCATAAAGAGGGCGGAATCGCTATATTAAAGGGAAATCTTGCACCTGAAGGAGCTGTTGTCAAACAATCCGCTGTTAGTCGAGAGGCTATGAAGTTTGAAGGTATTGCAAAGGTGTTTGATTCAGAAGAGGAGGCAATGAGGGCAATCCTTGGAGGTGATATTAAAAAAGGCGACATTGTTGTAATAAGATACGAAGGTCCGAAAGGTGGACCAGGAATGAGAGAAATGCTTTCACCAACATCTGCCATTGTTGGTATGGGACTGAGTGAATCTGTTGCGCTTATTACAGATGGAAGATTTTCTGGTGGTACAAGGGGTCCGTGTATTGGACATATCTCGCCCGAAGCTTTGGAAGGTGGTCCAATAGCAATAGTCAAAAATGGTGATAAGATTATTATAGATATCCCAAAGAGAAATATAGAGATTAAACTGTCAAATAGAGATATAAAGGATAGACTGAAAAAATGGAGATCACCTCAACCAAAGATAAAAACAGGATATCTATCAAGGTATGCGAAGATGGTCAGTTCCGCTGGCAAGGGAGCAATAATGCTAAAATAAAAAATATAAGGAGCAAATAATTTTTATGAAAATGACAGGCGCTGAGATATTTCTTGAGTCTCTAAAGAAAGAGGGAGTTAAGTATATCTTTGGTTATCCTGGAGGGGTTGTTCTTGGAATCTTTGACCTTCTATATGATAACAAAGATATCCAGCTTATCCTTACAAGACATGAACAGGGGGCGGTTCACGCTGCAGATGGATACGCAAGATCAACAGGGAAACCAGGAGTTGCTCTCGTTACCTCTGGTCCCGGAGCTACAAATACGGTGACCGGTCTTGCGACTGCATATATGGATTCTATACCTGTAATTGTTTTTTCAGGTCAGGTTCCGACTGCTCTGATAGGAAATGATGCTTTTCAAGAAGCAGACATAGTGGGTATATCGAGACCTTGTACAAAATATAATTATCTTGTAAAAGACGTAAAAGAACTTTCATTAATAATAAAACAGACTTTTTATATCGCCACATCTGGAAGGCCAGGACCTGTGCTTGTTGATCTACCAAAAGACGTAACTGTATCAAAAACAGAATTTACATGGCCAGAACTGAATATCAGGAGTTATAAACCAACTTATGAAGGTAATAAGTGGATGATAAGCCAGGCTGCACATCTCATTGCAAAATCAAAGAAGCCTGTAATATTAGCTGGGGGTGGAGTAGTTTTATCAGGCGCTTCAAAAGAACTAAAAGAGCTCGCAGAATACACAGAAATTCCTGTTACAATGACCCTTATGGGTCTTGGTTCCTTCCCCGGTACTCACTCCCTTTCTCTTGGAATGCCCGGTATGCATGGTACATATTATGCGAACAAAGCAATCCAGGAATCCGACATGTTAATAGGAATTGGTGTGAGATTTGACGACAGGGTTACAGGGAAGATAGATGCATTCGCACCACATGCAAAGATAATCCACATAGATATTGATCCAACTTCAATAAGAAAAAATGTGCGTGTTGATATCCCTATCGTTGGAGATGTAAGGAGAGTTCTTCTTGTATTAAATAAGATTTTAAAAGAGGAAGTTAAGGAACAATGGAGCGAGGTTAGAAAGGCATGGCTTAAGCAAATAGATGAATGGAAAAGAGAAAGACCCTTGACATATACATATAGTGATGAAGTTATAAAACCCCAGTTTGTTGTTGAGAAGATTTATGAACTTACAAAAGGAGATGCAATTATTGCAACAGAGGTTGGTCAGAATCAGATGTGGACAGCACAGTTCTATAAGTTTGATAAGCCAAGAATGTGGCTTACATCAGGAGGACTCGGGACAATGGGCTATGGGTTTCCTGCTGCTATAGGTGCACAGATTGCCCACCCGAATAAACTTGTAATAGACATAGCTGGGGATGGTAGTATTCAGATGAATATACAGGAGCTTGCTACCGCTATTGTCCATAAATTACCAGTGAAGGTTGCGATACTGAATAATCATTATCTTGGAATGGTAAGACAGTGGCAGGAACTTTTCTTCAATGAAAGATATTCATATAGTGAGCTTTATAGTCATGTTGTGCCTGATTTTGTTAAGGTTGCAGAGGCTTATGGTGCTGTTGGATTCAGGGCAATAAAACCTTCTGAGGTTGAACCTGTGTTAAAAGAAGCATTCAAGATAAAAAAGACGGTATTTATGGATTTCATAATTGATTGGAAAGAGAAGGTTTATCCAATGGTTCCAGCAGGTGCACCTATAGACCAGATGCTATTTGAAGAACCAAAAGAGAAGGCAGAAAAAAAACTCAAGGCAGTTAAATGAGGCATACAATTTCTCTTTTAGTTGAAAATAAATTTGGTGTTCTTTCCCGAATTTCAGGTCTTTTCAGTGGTAGGGGGTATAATATTGAAAGCCTATCTGTTGGAGAAACGATAGACCCCCAGATATCTATTATGACAATTGTTACGAGCGGGGATGACCAGATTATTGAGCAGATAACAAAACAGTTGAACAAGCTAATAGATGTCATAAAGGTTATTGATATGACTGAGCTTGACCATGTGGAGCGTGAAATGGTTCTAATAAAAGTTGCACCCAGGCATGAAGATAAGGCTGAGGTTTTGAGGCTTGCAGAAATATTCAGAGGGAGAATTGTAGATTCAAGCCAAAAGACCTATACAATAGAAATAACAGGTGACGAAAAAAAGATAGAGGCTATTGTTGAACTTCTGAAGCCAATGGGTATCAAGGAGTTCGTCAGGACAGGAAAGATAGCAATTGCAAGAGAAGGGGTCAAAAAATAGACTTCTCAAAGGTATCTTAACCTACTAAGCTCCAAAAACCTTTATTTTTTCTTGACTTTTTCTTTGTTTTTTTTTAATTTTTAATAAACAACTTCTTTACATGTTCTTTAGGGGGAAGCTGTTAAAATCCTTTAAGATGGAGAATCTTAGGTGAGTGTTCTGAGTTATTTTCTAAAGTTATCACGTTTCTCTTATTTACCAATACCCTCCCTATTTATAATATCTTTTTTCCTATATTCACAAGACACTTATTCATCTGAAATTTCAGATTTAACAAGACGATCAAAAAACCCTATTCTTGCTCAAGTGGTTAATCAAGTTCAAACAAATTTATCTCAAGGTTCAAGTCTTTCAAAAGGTATTGAGGAATACAAAGATGAGAACTTTGAAGAGGCGCTTGAGATTTTCATAAAAGCCCGCAAGGAGGATCCATCATCATCTCTTGCTGCCTTTTATCTCGGTCTAACTTATAAACAACTGATGAATTATAAAGAGGCTTCTGTTAATTTAAGGGATGCTATTAAATTAGAGCCGGCGATTAAGGAAGCGGTTATTGAACTTATTGAGGTGCTTTATAACCTTAATGAAATTAAAGAGGCAAAAGAGTGGCTGAATATAGCTGAAAAGGAAGGTATTAAACCTGCTCAGACAGCATTTTTGAAAGGGCTTATTCTTTTAAAAGAGAATAATAATCTTGAGGCGATAAGGTCATTCGAAAAATCAAAACAAATAGATCCGTCATTAGCAACACCAGCAGATTTCCAGATAGGTATTGCATATCTAAAGGAAAAGAACCTCAAAGAGGCAAGAGAGAAATTCAGGGCTATTGTTATAGTTAGTCCTGAGTCTGATCTATCTGCCTTTGCAAGAGAGTATGAGGATGCAATAACAAAGAGGTTGGCACTTGAAAGAGAATGGAGATTTAATGCGGGTATTGCATATCAGTATGATGACAATGTGATACTGAATCCAGAGATAGAGATAGCAGGGATACCAAAAGGAGAAGACTGGGCTACGGTTGCTACTTTTAATGCTGGATATACACCAAGACTTTTAGGGCCATGGACAATAAATACCCAGTACTCTCTATACATAAATAGACATCGTAGAATTGAAACACACGACATTATGAGCCACACACTTACTATTGTCCCGGGATATAATTTCAGAAATTCCTCTTTTAATCTTTTCCTCAGTTACAATTATACATGGCTGAATGACCAGCGCTATCTTTATTTTATTTCTGCGTCACCCCAATTAAATATCGCCTTAGGAGAAAATCATATTGGACAGGTATCCGCTGGATACAGCAAAAAGGAGTTTATATGGACAGAGACCACTACAGGTATTTCTATAGGTCCTGATGAAGATAGAGATGCAGATGTTTTTGATGCATCTATTGGTTGGATTTACCTTTTCTCAGGTGGTAGGGGTTTTATGAATCTGAAGTATGAGTTTTCAAGTGAGAACACAGATGGAAGAAACTGGAGTTATATTGGGAATAGAGGAAGTGCTAATATTCTTATACCCTTGTTAGCAAATCTCAGGATGAATATTTCAGGAGAGGTATTTCATCAAAATTATAGGGATGTTCATACTATCTTCGGCATCAAGAGGAGGGATAAAATTTACTCTGCATCAGGAGTTATTTCTTATGAATTTTACAAGGGAGCGAGTTTCCTTTTACAATATGCACACATTAGAGATGACTCTAATATTCCGATATATGACTATAAGAGAAATATTTATAGTGCAGGTATTGAATACAGATTCTAAGAGTAAAAGTTAGATGTAGTCGCAGGCTTCAGCCTGCGGATATGATGCTGAATCGGGGGATGAGAAGAGGTAAGATTTAAAACTTTTGTATTAATTTTTTTATGTACCATGGTTTTATTAATTTTCAAACCTCTTCTTGATTGACCGGATGATTAATATAGTTATAGTTTATAGTTACCAATTAACATCATATTTATAAGGAGACAGAAATGTTCAAAGAGCCAAAAATTATGGTTATTTTTCTACTTTTATTTTTAATATTACTTCCCATTATTGCTTTTGCTCAGACAGCAACAGGTAAATTTACATTTGTACAGGGAAGAGTTGATGTCCTTAGACAACCAGCGACCCGTGCAGTTCCCGTGAAGATGGGAGATGCTGTTTTTGTGGGAGACATTATAAGGGCTAAAAGTGCCTCAAAGGCAGAGATTACATTCACAGATGGCAATGTTGTGAAAATAGCTCCTAACACAAGAGTGGAGATAAGTGAATATATGTTTGAAGAGTCGAAAGGAAAAGGTATTCTAAAACTCTCAAGAGGCAAAGTTCAGGCTATTGTGCAACAGAAGATTGCAAAGAAAATAGCAGCATTTGGTGAGGCTAATCGTTTTGAAATCCATACACCAACAGCTATAGCTGGTGTTAGAGGAACAAACTTTATAGTTTCCTTTCAGAGGAATTCAACGAGTGTATTAGTCTTAGAAGGTTATGTAAATACATATAACCCTAAGTTTCCAGATATAGCTGTAACATTAACTGCTGGTTACATTACAACAATACCGCTTAATCAGCCACCACAACCTGCGAGATTAGCTACAGATGCAGAGAAAAATATGTATAAAGGAGACTTTTCGCCAGGTGAGTCAGGTAAAAAATCAGAAACAGAAGATACTGTTATTTCAGAAGCTACATCAGGGTCTGCAGAGCCTGGTTTACCAGAAGAGCCTCCTTCACCACCTTCACCACCATCTCCTGTAACTCCTGAGACACCACCTTTTACAGAGACTTTTGGAACAGATACAATAC
>JACAEY010000097.1 GCA_013388605.1 Nitrospirota bacterium
ATGCGAAAAAATATATAGATCAATATTTTGAGAGGCATCAAGGAGTCAAAAGATTTATAGAATTGACCCTAAAGAGTGTAAGAGAAAAGGGTTATGCAACAACTTTGTTAGGAAGGAAACGTCCTGTCTTAGAGCTAAAGAGTGATAACTCAGTAACAAGGCAACAAGGGGAGAGGCTTGCAATAAATACACCTGTTCAGGGTTCAGCAGCAGATATTATTAAACTTGCAATGATAAATATCTGGAGGGTTTTTAAAGAAAGAAATTTAAATACAATAATGATTTTGCAGGTTCATGATGAACTTTTGTTCGAGGTCCCAATTAATGAGCTACAGATTGTTAAGGATTTAGTAAAAGAAAAGATGGAAAGGGTGATAGAGCTTTTAGTGCCTTTAAAGGTAGAGATAGGTTATGGAAAGAGCTGGGCAGATGCACACTAAGACAAAGGTTAAAATTTAAAAGTTTTAGGTGGATTCAGGAATCCATAAGTTTGGATTTTTGTCAAAGAAATCATGAGTGGTTATAAAAGGCAAAATGTCCTTAAAATTAATTAGCGAGAGTGGCGGAACTGGCAGACGCGCTGGACTTAGGATCCAGTGGGGAAACCCATAGGGGTTCAACTCCCCTCTCTCGCACCATCAGTAAATCAACTACTGACGCCAATCCATGTTGGTAATAGCCTTTATTATCATTGTTTAATCATATCCATAGCTCCTAAACTCTCTAAAATCAATGTTCTAATGTACTTATCCATTGATCCTGAAATACTTCATTTTTGCCGATTGTAACCATTTGTAACTGTCTGTAACTTTTCCAATACCCTTCTTAAGTCTGCCGGTTCTAAAGAATAAATTGCATACTAAGAACCCCTAATCCAGTAATAGTTGAGGAATAATTACATGGTACAAATTTGTGCTACCATAATGAGTATGATACGAGTTTTGGTTACTGGAATAGGCGCTTTATGCCCTATTGGTAATTCTTTTAATGAATCATGGGAGTCTGCAAAATCAGGACTTTCTGGAATTAGTGAAATAACAAAGTTTGATACCTCCAATAGTAAATGGAAGGTCGGTGGTGAAATTAAAGGATTTGATCCAAAAGTTTATCTCTCAAGAAAAGAAATAAACCGTCTTGACCCTTTTATCCAATACTCTGTTGCAGCAGCAATCATGGCTATAGAAGATGCAGGACTGACCTCACCTTTATTAAAGGGTGTGTTAAATTCAGGTGGTGTGATTATCGGCTCAAGTAGGGGTGGAATAAGCACACTGGAAAAATCAATACTCATTAATCATCAGTCCTCCCTCATGTCTCATACCCCACACATTTCTGCATATCTGATGACTTCAACAACGATAAGTATGGCTTCATCTTATGTTGCTCAAAAAATCGGGATTCATGGCTATTGTTTAGGGATATCCAATGCCTGCGCATCTGGAGCAAATTCAATAGGTGAGGCATATAGATTAATAAAGTCAGGATATAAAGGACCTGTTCTCTGTGGAGGAGCAGAAGCACCTTTATGCAGGATATGTGTAGAAGGATATGGAAAATCGGGTGCTCTGTCAAAGGTTAAAGACATGACAGCAAGCAGACCATTTGATATAACAAGAGATGGTTTTGTTCTTTCAGAGGGCGCATGTATCCTTGTTCTTGAAAATTATGAGACAGCTATAAAGAGGGGGGCAAAGATTTACGGAGAGATAATTGGATATGGGAATACCACAGATGCATTTCACGAAACAAGACCCTCTCCTAATGGTGAGGCAGAAGCAATGAGAATGGCAATACAGGAAGCTGGTTTGCATCCTGAAGATATTGATTATATTAATGCCCATGCACCTTCAACACCTCTTGGAGATAAGACTGAGACAGATGCTATAAAGATAGTTTTTAATGAAAAAGCAAAAAATATACCAGTGAATTCAATCAAGTCAATGACAGGTCATATGCTTTCTGCTTCTGGAGCACTCGAAGTAGCCTTTACATTAATGAGCATGAAAGAAGGGCTTCTCACACCTATTATTAATCTCAGAGAACCTGACCCTGAATGTAACCTCAATCTTGTTAAAAAGACTAAAGAGGCTAAAATAAATTTTGCTATTTCTAACTCATTTGGTTTTGGAGGAGTTAATGCTGTTCTGGTATTAAAGCACATTTCTTAACCATTTTGAACTCTCTTATTGCTTCATCTTCTGGAGTTTCTGACTTACTTCTGTATTTTGGTGAAAAATGCATAGCTACAAAATTTCCTACTCTTGCTTCTCTTGCAATCATTCCAGCGGTTTTTGCAGTAAGATGGAACCTTTCAAGTGCCCTGTCTCTGTCTTTCTCAAGGAAATAGGCTTCGCAGTAAAGTGTATCTGAGCTATGAACGAGTTCAATAACCTTTCTGATATTCTCCTCTGTTAAAGAAACATCAGTTACATAAGAAATCTTCTGTCCTTTTGTGATTTTAACAATATCTTTCAGTTCGTTAAGAGAGTACCTTCCACCATTTATAACAAACTCTGTATCTCCAGATTTTTGTTCCCTGATAGCCTTTTTTAATTCTGCAAGCCATGGTCCAACAGGAAGTCCTCTATCTATCAATACAGCCTTATTGATATTGATATGAAAATCTTCCTCAAGTGAAAAGGCGAGACATGGTATTTGGTGATCTAACTGGGCTACATTCACTCTAAAAAAAGGCTCTTTTAAAATAACTCCATCAAAGTTAAATATGTTTCCTTGTTTTTTTTCAAAACAGTTTTCTGCATAAAAACTTGAGGTAACCATCTTATCTTCTTTTACACTTAGTACCTCAATTTTAAGAGGGTATTCCCTGATAAGATTCCATGTATAACCTCTCAGTTTTCCCTCAATACATTCAGTTATATTTGATGGACCATATATCCGTAAAGGTCTTTCTCTTCTCAGAAGTGCTCTGAGAAGTGTATCAAAACCTATAAAATGGTCGATATGTGTATGTGTCACAAATACATCTGTTATCTTCTGCAGATCTCCTGATTTGAGTCTTTCTATACTACCGATATCGAATAAAAATGCTCTCTTTTCTCTTATAATCCTGACAAATAGACAGGGGTCTTCAAAAGGACCATTAATTAGCCTATGGATGAATGTGGGTTTCATGAAATATTATATCTTAATTACTTCCTGTGATATAATAGCCTTGAGAAAAGAGCAGAAAACAATCGGCTATTGTTAAGGTTATGAAGTAAGTTTTGTCTTCAGGATAAGTTTTTGGCTCTTTTATGTTACCGTTTGACTTTGCCTATACGGGCATCATGATTATCTGACATTATTTTCCATTGGAGGTGTTTATTTGTCTGAACTAAGAAGAGACCCTATTACAGGTCGCTGGATAATTGTTTCAGTAGAAAGGGGCAAACGTCCTACAGATTTTATGTCGCCTTCTTCTCAAAGGAAGAGGGGTGGCTTCTGTCCTTTCTGCCCAGGGAACGAGTACACGACTCCACCTGAGATACTTGCATTCAGACCCCATGATACAAAACCTAATTCTACTGGTTGGACATTACGGGTTATGCCTAACAAGTTTCCTGCATTACAGATTTATGGAGATTTAAATAAGATGGGTGAAGGAATATTCGACCGGATAAACGGAATAGGTGCACATGAGGTTATCGTTGAAACGCCTGAGCACTTTCTTTCCCTTTCAACAATGCCAAAGAAAGCGGTAGAGGATGTATTATGGGCTTATTATCTGCGTCTAACTGACCTCAAAAAGGACAAAAGGTTTAAATATGTAATGATATTCAAGAATGAAGGAGAGGTTGCAGGTGCATCTCTTGAACATACCCATTCACAGCTTATTGCACTCCCTATTATTCCCAAACTTGTTAAAGAAGAGATGGATGCCTCAAGAAAATATTATGACTTCAAGGAGAGGTGTATATTCTGTGACCTTATAAATCAGGAGCTTGAGGATGGCAGAAGGGTAATTTATCAAAATACTGGTTACATTGCTATTGCACCTTTTGCATCGAGGTCACCTTTTGAGACATGGATATTGCCAAAGACACATGAACCTGATTTTTATCCTCCAAAAAATGATTTTTCAGGACTTGC
>JACAEY010000014.1 GCA_013388605.1 Nitrospirota bacterium
AAAGCAGCTCTGACAGGACACCTTGTTTTGAGCACACTTCACACTAATGATGCTCCAAGCAGTATCAGTAGATTATTGAACATGGGCATTGAGCCTTTTCTTGTATCAGCATCTGTTATACTCATCATGGCACAGAGACTTGTGAGAAAGATATGTCCTCATTGTAAAGAGGTTGAGAATATCCCTGCCTCCGCCTTAGTCAGTATTGGTTTTACTGAAGAAGAAGCAAAGGTGGTAAAATGTTTCAAAAGTAAAGGGTGTAATGCCTGTAACGGTTCTGGATATAAAGGTAGAATTGCACTTTATGAAGTTATGCCTGTAGGGACTGAGATCAGAGAATTAGTTCTTGAAGGTGCTTCAGCAGATGAGATAAAGAATAAAGCAGTTAAGCTCAGTATGAAAACTCTGAGAATGAGTGGTCTTACAAAGATAAAAGAAGGGATTACCTCTGTAGAAGAAGTATTGAGGATTACTTTTGGAGATTGAGGATTTTGAGATTAGAAATAAACAAGGTGTTTATATTTTTAAAATCTTAGTTTTAAGAAAGAGGTGAATTATGGCTGCTCTTTATGACTTATTGAAGTTGATGGTAGAAAGGGGCGCATCCGATCTCCATATAACAACTGGAAGCCCTCCAAGGTTGAGGATAGATGGAAAGCTACTCCCAATTGACCATCCTGTTTTATCCCCTTCGGATACAAAAGCCTTATGTTATAGTGTTCTTACAGATGCCCAGAAACATAGATTTGAAGAAAATAATGAACTTGACCTCTCTTTTGCAATAAAAGGTGTTAGCAGGTTCAGAGCAAACATTTTTATGCAAAGAGGGGCTGTTGCTGGAGCATTCAGGCTTATTCCATTCGAAATTAAGAGCTTTAAAGAACTCGGTTTACCAGAAATTTTGAATGAGATTGTGAAAAAGTCCTCTGGACTGGTTCTCGTCACTGGTCCGACAGGATGTGGAAAGTCCACAACACTGGCAGCTATGGTTGATAGGATAAATCAGGAGAGGTCAGCTCATATCATTACTGTGGAGGACCCTATAGAATATCTTCATCTACATAAGAAGTGTTTAATTAATCAGAGGGAAGTAACTACTGACACAAAGTCATTCAAGGATGCACTGAGATATATTCTCAGACAGGACCCTGATGTTGTTCTCGTAGGTGAAATGCGTGACCTTGAAACAATAGAGACAGCCCTTACTGTTTCAGAGACAGGACATTTGACACTGGCTACGTTGCATACAAATTCTGCTGCACAGACAATAAACAGAATCATTGATGTGTTTCCTCCTCATCAGCAGGAACAGATAAGGGCACAACTCTCTATGGTTCTTGAAGGAATACTTGCTCAACAACTTGTGCCTAAAAAATCAGGGCAAGGTAGGGTTCTTGCACTTGAACTATTGATTCCAAATCCAGCTATTAGAAATCTGATTAGAGAAGATAAAGTACATCAAATATACTCGATGATGCAGACAGGCCAAGCAAAATTCGGTATGCAGACTATGAATCAGTCTTTATTCGAACTTTATACAAAAGGTCTTATATCATATGACGATGCTGTTGGAAGGTCATATTTGCCAGAGGAATTGATTTCATGGATACATAAGAAGGAAATACCAGCTGAGGCTGGAAAAAGGAGGTGATAAGAAATGGCTGTATATCAATGGTCAGGTAAGACACCAAGAGGAATTATTGAATCTGGTGAGATAACAGCTGCAACTAAAGATGATGTTATAGCGATTCTCGGAAGAAAGAATATTGTTCCTACGCTGATATCTGAGAAACCTAAAAAGAGGATATTCGCACTTGGAGGAAAGGTCAAAGATAAAGATATTGTTGTATTTACAAGACAGTTTTCAACAATGATAAATGCAGGGCTTCCTCTTGTACAGGCACTTGAAATATTATCCAATCAGGTTGAAAATAAGGTATTTGGGAAAATCATTTCCCAGGTTAAAACAGATGTAGAATCAGGTTTAACATATGCTGACTCACTTAAAAAGCATCCAAAAGTATTCAGTGAGTTGTATGCTAATATGGTTGCAGCAGGTGAGGCAGGTGGTATCCTCGATACAATACTTAACAGGCTGGCAACATATATAGAGAAAGCGATGAAGCTTAAGAAAAAAGTTAAAGGGGCAATGGTATATCCTGCCGTTATTACAACAGTGGCTATTCTTGTTATTATTATTATAATGGTTTTTGTTGTTCCTACATTTTCAAAGATGTTTGCACAGCTTGGAGGAACATTGCCTTTACCAACTCGTATGGTAATCGGCTTGAGTAAATTTATTGCTGGCACCGGTGGTGTGGTCTGCTTGATTTCAATTATTGCTGCAGTTGTCTTTCTAATTCAGTTTAAAAGAACTGAAAAGGGTAAGAGCTTAATTGATCTTGTTTTGCTCAAAATTCCTATTTTTGGTACACTTCTGAATAAAGTTGCTGTTGCAAAATTTACAAGGACATTAGGAACGCTTGTCAGTAGTGGTGTTCCAATACTTGATGGGCTTGAGATAACAGCAAAAACCTCAGGCAACAAGGTAGTAGAACGGGCGATTATAGGTGTAAGAAAAGAGGTTGTTGGAGGCAAAACCATTGCTGAACCCATTAAAAAAGCAAAGGTCTTTCCGCCAATGGTTACTCATATGATAGCTGTTGGAGAATCAACAGGTGCCCTTGATGCAATGTTGGGTAAGATTGCAGACTTCTATGATGATGAGGTAGATGCAGCCGTTTCTAATCTGACAGCGATGATGGAGCCTCTCCTGATGATATTTTTAGGTACCACTGTTGGATTTATCGTTGTAGCTATGTACCTTCCGATATTTAAACTGATTACACTTATAAAATAGGAAGTAGATTCAGGGTAAGAAAATCAAATAAACCCCTGAATCTAATTCCTAAATAGAAATTTGTGACAAGAGAACATAAATTAAAAGATATAACAGAAGATGCAAAAGCATTCAGAAAAAGGTTAAAGGCATTAATAGGCTTCAGAGCAGCCTTTGTTACCTTACTTCTCGGTTCCTCCTTTATTTTTAAAGCTGGATATGATAGATTTCAACACCCCCATGCCTTTTCTTACCTCATAGCTGCTCTTTATATCCTAACTTTTGTTTATTCTATTTTGATTGAAAGAATCAAACAACTTTACATTTTTGCTTACACACAGCTAATACTCGATGTTGTTTTTGGTATAACACTCATATATATTACTGGAGGTATAGAGAGCTGGTTTTCTTTTATGCTTGTCCTAATCGTTATATCATCAAGTATCGTTATTGATAAAAGGGCTGGCTATATAATAGCAACTCTAAGTAGCTTTTTTTATGGTATTTTGATAAACCTTCAGTTTCATGGACTTCTTTCTTTGAATTCGGGGAAGATAATGGAGGTAAAAGATTATTTATACAATATATTTATTCATATTGTATCCTTCTATTTAGTTGCCTACCTCAGTGGATATCTTTCCTCACGACTTGAAAGAACAGTAAAAAAACTTGATGAAAAAGCGACTGACCTTCGTGAACTTGAGTTCTTCAATAAAGAGGTTATTGAAAGTCTTCCAAGCGGACTGTTCACAACAGATATATCAGGAAAGCTTTTGACGTTTAATAAGGCTGCTGAAAAAATAATAGGTTGCGAAAGAGATTCAGTAATAGGGAGAAGGATTGATGAAGTACTTCCATATTTCAAATTTCCTTTTGTTCAGTGCAGACGTGAGGAAGTTATAAAAACAAACGGTGTAAAAAAGGTGATCGGATTCCAGATTACTCCTCTTAAAGACATCAATGGCAATAATAAAGGATTTATTGGTATATTTCAGGATTTGACGGATCTTAAAAGATATGAAGCAGAAATAAAGCGAAAAGAAAAATTGGCTGCTATTGGAGAACTTTCTTCAAATATTGCACATGAGATAAGGAACCCCCTTGCCTCATTAAAAGGTTCTATTGAAATGCTAAAAGATGGAACGATACCTCCTGATAACAGAAAGAGGCTTATGGAAATAGCTCTGAAAGAGATGGAATGTCTCAACAGGATTATCACAGACTTTCTTACTTATTCAAAACCATCACAACCTGAAATAAGGAGATTTGAACTACATAGTATTCTTGATGAGACAACAGAGTTGCTTAAAAATGTAGAACAGAATAAGGGTAATATATCGATTAAGAAGAAATATGCTGGTAGACTCGAGATAGATGCAGACCCTCAGAAATTACGCCAGGTTTTCTGGAATCTGGGCATCAATGCAATAGAAGCGATGCCCAAAGGTGGCGAGTTAGTGGTTTCTACTAAGAACACAGACGATACAATTGAGATAATTTTTCAGGATTCAGGTGCCGGTATTGCTAAACAGGATATGGAAAGGGTTTTTTATCCCTTTTTTACTACAAAAGAAAGTGGTACAGGACTTGGGCTTTCAATTGCCTACAGAATAATTGAAGAACATTCAGGAAAGATAAACGTGGAGAGTAACCCAGGAGTCGGTACCACCTTTGAGGTTATATTACCAAAGACAGATGGAAAAACATAAAGGGAAGATACTCGTTGTAGAAGATGAGAATAGTATGAGGGAGGTTCTCAGGATTCTCCTTGAAGGTGAGAACTATGAAGTTGTGACTGCTTCTGATGGACTTGAAGGTATCTTTAATATCGAAAAGGATATATTCGACCTCGTTATTACAGATATAAAGATGCCGGGTACTGACGGTTTTGAGGTTCTCAAAAAAGTAAAGAATATATCTCCTGACACAATTGTAATTATGATAACCGCCTTTGGTACAACAGAGGCAGCAATTGAAGCGATGAAATTAGGTGCTTATGATTATATTAATAAGCCCTTCAAAATAGACGAGATTAAATTAATCGTTAAAAAAGCGCTTGAAAAAAAGAGGCTCAGTGAAGAAGTTTCGTTATTAAGAGATAAGGTAAAAATAACTTACAGGCTTGAAAATATTATAGGTCAGAGTTCAAAAATGCAAGAACTGTTCAGGCTTATTCCGAAGATTGCGCAGAGCAATTCAAATGTTTTGATAATAGGTGAGAGTGGTTCAGGTAAAGAGCTGGTTGCAATGGCTCTACACAATCTTAGTAATAGAAATGACAGGAATTTTGTTGCTATAAACTGTTCTGCCTTTCCCGAAGGATTACTTGAATCAGAACTTTTTGGGCATATGAGAGGTTCGTTTACCGGAGCTATGCAAAACAAACAGGGATTATTTGAAATAGCAGATAATGGGAGCCTCTTTCTTGACGAGATTGGAGAGATGCCAATTAATCTTCAGGCTAAGCTTTTAAGAGTCCTTGAAAATGGAACTTTCAGGCGAGTTGGTGGAACGACAGATATAAAGGTTGATGTAAGGGTGATATCAGCAACAAATAAAGATATTAAAGAAGAAATTTCATCAGGGAGATTCAGGGAAGATCTATATTACAGGCTTAATGTAGTTCCAATCTACATACCACCTCTAAGAGAAAGAAAGGATGACATACCATTGCTTGTCGAACATTTTCTGAAGAAAATATCAGGTAATCCTAAAAAAGTTACCCCCGAAGCGATGAAGATTCTAATGGATTATCCGTGGAAGGGAAATGTTAGGGAGTTAGAAAATGTTATTGAAAGAGTTGCCCTCCTCACAGAAAGGGATGTAATAGCACCAGCAGACCTGCCAAATGAAATAATTGGTTATACCGAAGAGATGAAAGAAATACCTGAGCTTACTGAAAAGGGAATTAATCTTGATGATATAATTACAGAGATAGAAAAGAAGTATCTTCTTAAGGCACTTATAAAGTCAGGGGGTGT
>JACAEY010000031.1 GCA_013388605.1 Nitrospirota bacterium
CCGCAGGCAGGGTCATAAACAGTCTTAATGATATTCTTCTGTTTTAAACTGCCATTGCCTGCTATGAGAAGTCTAACCATCAACCTTATTACTTCACGAGGGGTAAAATGCTCTCCTGCTGTTTCATTGGACTGCTCGCTGAATCTCCTGATGAGTTCTTCAAAGATTGTTCCCATTTCATGATTGGATACAACATCAGGATGCAAATCA
Organism: Nitrospirota bacterium; assembly: GCA_013388605.1. Taxonomy (GTDB): domain Bacteria; phylum Nitrospirota; class Thermodesulfovibrionia; order Thermodesulfovibrionales; family SM23-35; genus JACAEY01. Next base: position 211 of record JACAEY010000031.1, read on the forward strand.
ATGTCATTAAATCTTTGAATAATCAGATATAGCAGATTTGCCTCATCAAGTTTCTTTATCTCATTGGCAAATTCAAAGTTCTCTAAGATGTTATACATATTCTGGCTGAATCCGTTGATATAGGAGCGGAGATTTTTTGCAATATTATTCGGGTCCTGCAAGAGGCTTTTAAAGGTAAATTTGGAGGTATTATAGAAGGGATAGCCTGACGCCTTTGTGAGAATTAAGTCTTTATTTTCTATTCCTTTTTCTTTTAACTCCTGATTCTTTTTTAAGACCTTCTCTTTGGTCGGCTCCAACACATCATCAAGTCTTTTTAGGACTGTTAAAGGAAGAATCACATCCTGAAACTCTGCCTGCTTATAATCCCCTCGTAATAAGTCGGCTATGCTCCAGATGAAATTAACCTTTTCCTGAAAATTATGGTTCATAGTTCGACAAGCTCACTATTTCTCAAGTTCACTAAATAATGCCTTTTTCTTTAAAACTGAATGAGTTATTATCAGCTATAATAATATGGTCTAATACATCAATCCCAACAATCCTACCTGTTTCCTGTATCCTTTTTGTGATTTCTATATCAGCTTCCGACGGTTCAGGATTGCCTGATGGATGGTTATGAACCAAGATTATTGAAGAAGCAAGGGACTGAATAGCCTCTTTAAAAACTTCTCTAGGATGAACAAGGTTTGCATCTAATGTGCCTTTTGAAACAGTGCTGATTTTTTTAAGATTGTTTCTTGTATCAAGAGATAGAATTAAAAAATGCTCTTTCTTTTTATCTTGCAGTTTTTGTTTAACTGCCTTAATAACATCCTGATGGCTTTTAACCGGTATCTGTTTTCCATCATGCTCGTCTTTTCTTCGTGCCAACTCAAATGCAGATTTTATCTGAGAGGCTTTCGCCAACCCAATGCCCTTAATTGCTGATAATTCTTCAATTGATGCCTCTGATAAATTTTTTATATTGCCAAAGGCGCTTAATAAACGCTGTGCTGTAACCATCACGGATTCCCCTCTTATCCCTCTGCCAAGAATTAAAGCAATAAGTTCTTGAGATGATAAGGCTTCTGCTCCATGTTTTTGAAGCCTTTCTCTTGGCCTTTCTGCTCTTGGCAAATCATGAATTGTAAAAGATGTTTCCTTCAATACCATTCCTCTTTACTTTTAATCCCACCCTATGGAGCTATTCTCTTGTGCATATAAATTCCAAGGGCTTTTGCGTTTTGTGTTGTAATCCATTGTATTAAAAACAACTGCTTTGTTTCAATTCTATTTTTCATTCCTCGATATTGAATTCTTTTCGATGTTCTTAGAAAACATTGGAAAACCCTCCTTTACCACAATCCCTTTCGAATTTGCATAGCCCGATGCCATGTATTTTGTTGAATGCAGTATTGTGAATCTGCCTTTTTTATTTATCACGATAACGCCTGCCTTGCCGCCTATCATGGAAAGCCTTTTTAAGGCATAATGGGGTATTATTAAACAAATCATATCAGAAACTGCTCTGGTTGCAATGAAAGAGAGAGGATATTCAAAGGCCCAAAGAAATACACTTAAGGGGTTAGTTACGAGGCTTGGAGGTAGATTCTCGCAATCTATGGGCATTAATCTCTCGATGGGTGACAAAAGTGAGGTATTCAAATGGTTCCTTGCATCAATCCTCTTTGGTGCAAGGATATCAGAAACCATCGCTATAAACACATACAGGGAATTTGAAAGGATGGGGATCTTATCGCCAGAGGCAATCCTTGATACAGGATGGAATGGTCTTGTGGAAATCCTTGACAGGGGCGGTTATGTGAGATATGACTTCAAGACCGCAACAAAGCTTCTCAATGTATGCAGGTCCCTGATGGATGAATATGGAGGGGACCTGAATGTATTGCACTCAATGGCCGAAGATGAACAGGATTTAGAGGAAAGGCTCAAGGCCCTCGGGAAAGGCATCGGAGATGTAACGGTCAATATTTTTCTTAGAGAGATGAGGGGCATATGGAAAAAGGCAGAACCCCTTCCACCAGAACTTGTTATCATGGCAGCAAAAAACACGGGAATAATTCCAGAAGAGATTAAAGACAAAAAAGAGATTCACAGGCTCTTAATGGAGAAATGGAATAGCGAAGGGATGAAGATGAAAGACTTCCCGGATTTGGAGGCAGCCCTTTTAAAATTAGGCAAGGATTTTTGTAGAAGGAAGGTATGTGAGAGATGTCCATTAAAAGAGGGTTGCATGGGCAAAAGAAGGTCATAAGATGCAGGGCTGGATAGTACCACCACCAAAGGAGCCCACTAAAACTAAAGAGGAATTCAAAATCCGCTTCATCAATGAAGAATACCCCCTTTTAAACCCTCCAAAACTATTTTTTAGGGTCAAGTCTTTAATCTTGACTTTATGTTGTTGATGTGATATTAATATTATGTGGCGAGACCTTTACGAATTGAATATGATGGTGCTCTTTATCACGTAACATCACGTGGGAATGA
>JACAEY010000067.1 GCA_013388605.1 Nitrospirota bacterium
GCGGCTACAAGGCTTTATAGTGAGCCTTGCGTAATTCGGGTTTAAACATAATAGGAGGTAGTTTATTTTGGTTCGAAAATCGGCTCTCATAACTCTTATATAGAATATTTTGGACAGCAGTGAAAGAAAGATTAAAATAATTGACTTTGCTCCTAATAATAAATATAAAATACCCAATGTTCCTGAAAAGGTTTTTTCTGAATCTTTCCTTAAACGGAAAACTTTTCAGTATGATGCTTTTTTTGAGCTTAATCCTTGTCTCCATACTTCTTTTACTTTATTCACGCTCTGAAACTGTATTACTCACAGAACTTGAAAAACAAACAGCAGAACTTTCAAAAGCAATCCAGGTAGGTGTTGAGGAAGTTACGTGTACTGGTTATACAGACCAGACAAGGCTTTCTCACTATCTAAAAGAACTTAATGCAAAGGGTGTGAAAGAGATTTCTATTATCAGTAATACAGATGAAATTATAGCGAGTACTAATCCTATGAAGATAGGTGAACAGGTAGGACCAAATAGAAAAGAGCGGATTATAAAAGCAGAACTTGGCGAGCCCGTTTCAAAAGATGGAAAAGTTTATAATGTTATCGTACCTGTTGTGGCTGGTAATGAGCATTATGGTTATATACATCTCCAGATAAATATAGAAGATTTTTCTAAATTACTTAAGATAAATGCATTAAAAAGGATTGGTGCGACATCTCTTGTCTTTGGTTTAGGTATTCTGATAGCTGTGTTTCTTTCATTAATGTACACTAAGCCTATTCATAATGTAGTGAATGCCGCCAGAAGGGTTGCATCAGGGGATTTAACACTTGAACTACCTGAAGAAAGAAAAGATGAGATAGGGGAGCTTACACGGAATTTTAATTTTATGGTGCAAAAACTGAGGGAGAAAAAAGCTATTGAAGATAAACTTAGGGAAGTTGAACACCTTTCAGGCATAGCACAGTTTGCAAGAGGTATAGCACATGAGGTAAGGAACCCTTTGAACTTCCTTAGTCTATCAATAGACCATCTTAAGGAAAAATATATCCCCTTAGAAAATGATAAAAAAGAAAGATTTGAATCACTCATATCAAGTATAAAACAAGAGATAGAACGTATTAATAAACTTGTAGATAGCTTCCTTGATTATGGAAGACCTTTAAGGCTCTCCCTCCAAAAGGTCGATATAAATAACATAATAGATGAGGTAATTACCATAATTCAGGCAAAAGCAATAGTGGATAGGATTGATATAGAGAGGAAAATTGAGAAGCTTCCAACCCTTTCTTTAGACCCTGAACTGATAAAGACCTGTATATTAAATATCTTCCTTAATTCTCTCCAGGCAATGCCAGATGGTGGTAGATTATCAGTTATTACAAAGTCTTCTGATAACAGAGTCTTAATAGTTATTGGGGATACCGGAATAGGTGTTTCCCGTGAAAATCTACCAAGGGTTTTCGATCCATTTTTTACTACCAAGGCATCAGGTCTTGGTCTTGGATTGACTTTGACAAAGAGAGTTATTGAAGAGCATGGAGGAAAAGTGGATTTCCAGAGTACAAAAGGTGAGGGAAGCATTGTGACAATATCTCTCCCTATTGAAAGATAAATCATGTATAGAATAGTTTTTGATTTTAAAATTATTTAGGATATTACTGTCTAAAATATTTGAATAATGGATATGTCTCAATTTCTGAACCAAAATAAACTATCTTCTTCTATTTTAAAACCTTTATCTGACTATAATGTATTTATCCATAATTCATTAACTGAGGCTTCTGCTTCGACTACGCCTCATCGAGGTTACCCGTGATTTTGCTTCTAAATCGAGCCATATCCCTTACCTTTTTAAAGTTCTAAATATTTATTTGGACAGATAGGATTTAGATAGATATTAGGATTTTAAATTTCAAAGACGGAGGAAGTATTGGCTGTTGTTCTTGTTGTAGATGACGAACCTTTACAGAGGGAGATTCTTAAGACCATACTTGAAGGCGAAGGTTATGAAACCTATACTGCTTCATCTGGTGAAGAGGGTCTTGGAATAGTCAGGAAACTTAATCCAGATGTTATTTTAACCGATCTCAAAATGGAGGATATGGATGGCATAGAATTTATTGAATCTGTTCCAAAAGATCCTTTTGAACCATCAATGATTATGATGACAGCTTATGGCACGATATCTTCAGCAGTGGATGCAATGAAAAAGGGGGCATTTGACTATCTTACAAAGCCCCTTGATAAGGACACTTTACTTCTTACTATCAAAAGAGCTATTGAAAGAACAAACCTTTTGAAAGAAAATTTAGAACTTCAGAAAGCACTTTATGACAAATTTCGTATAGAAGGAATTATCGGAAGTTCAAAGAAGATGAAAGAGGCTATTGAGGTAATGAAAAAAGTCTCTTCTACATCAGCAACTGTTCTTATTGTAGGAGAGAGCGGGACAGGGAAGGAGCTGATAGCTCGGGCTATTCATTATAATAGTCAAAGGCGCTCGAAGCCTTTTACAGCTATTAATTGCGCTGCTATACCCGAGAACCTTATTGAGAGTGAACTTTTTGGTTTTGAACCAGGTGTATTTACAGGTGCAACCACAAGGAAGATAGGTCTTTTTGAGTCGACAAATGGTGGAACGATTTTCCTTGATGAGATCGGAGACCTACCAACACTTACGCAGTCTAAGATACTCAGGGTGCTCCAAGATAAAGAAATTAGAAGGATTGGGAGTAGTGATACTATAAAGGTTGATGTTCGAATAATATCAGCGACCAATAAAGACCTGACAAAGGAAATTATTAAAAAGAACTTCAGGGAAGACCTTTATTACAGGCTTAAGGTAATAACAATAGAACTCCCACCTCTGCGTGAAAGAAAGGAAGATATTTCAGAACTTACAGATTTTTTTATTAAAAAATACAATAAAGAATTTGGAAAGAGAATAAAAGGAATTGATGCTAATGCATTAAAGGCACTAATGGAATATCATTGGCCCGGGAACATAAGACAACTTGAATCTGTTATAGAAAAGGCACTGCTCATGAGCGATTCTCATTATATAGGGCATAAGGATATAAAAAGTGAATTGCGTTCATATCATGGAGTTGATCTATTTGACTTTGAATTGCCAGAAGGAGGAATAAATTTTGAGGAATTTGAAAAGGAACTCCTGAGGAAGGCTATGCAAAAAGCGAATGGAGTTGCAACAAAGGCAGCAAAACTACTCGGGATGAGTTATAAGACATTCTGCTATAGATGGGAAAAATATGATCTAACTTCCCCAAAAGAGGATTATACTTCCTAAAAGAGTAAGAATATTACCTGTAAATATTTATTTTTAAGTAATTTGTCGTTGGCATGTTCATTGCAGAAAATTATATTCTGAAAGGAGGTGAAGATGATGAAAAAAGCAGTATCCCTGATATTAGCATTTGTATTTGCATTTGCTATTACCTCTGTTACTCTTGCAGTAGAAGAGAAGGCTATGCCTGCAGAGAAGCCAAAGATAAAACAGGTTACAGGTGATGTCAAAGCAGTCGATATGAAAGCAAAGACAATCACTGTAAGTAAGATGGTAAAGGGAAAGGCAGAGGAGACTGTTGTTATTGTTGATGACAAAACAAAGATAATGAAGGACAAAGAACAGAAGACCCTTGCTGATGTTAAAGTTGGCGATAAAGTTACCATCAAATACACAGAGGTTGAAGGAAAGAATATTGCAAAGAGTGTCGCAATTAAACCTGCAGAGAAAAAGTAATTTTAGGGAGCAAGGGGTTTACCTCTTGCTCCTCTCTCCCTGATTTTATTCCTATTTTCATTTAAACTTGCCTCACACCTGTCTGTCCAAAATAATACTTCATACTATCAGAGAAGCAAGTATGGGGCTCGATTTTCGAAGCAAAATCACGGGTAACCTCTATGAGACTGCAGTCGAAACAGAGTTATCAGGATTTAGAATCTGCCAATAGTTAATATGTATATAATGAATGATGTCTTAATAAAATAATTGACAATAACTTACTAAATTTATATAATAAGAAAAAATTAAGGAGAGAGTAATGGTTCAGGCTACAAGAGACTATTATGAAATACTTGGTGTAGATAAAAATGCCACTCAGGATGAGATTAAAAAGGCTTTTAGAAGGCTTGCAAGAAAATATCACCCTGATCTGAATCCAGGTGATAAAGTTGCAGAGCAGAAGTTTAAAGAAGTAAATGAGGCGTATGAGGTTCTCAGTGATCCCAAGAAAAGGGCAGAGTATGATCAATTTGGTAGCTCTCCATTTGAAGGAGGACCCGGATTCAGTGGTTTCAGAACATATGATTTTAGTGATGTCTTTGATTTTGGATTTGGCGATATTTTTTCTAATATCCTTGGAAGAAAAACGAGGCATGAGGTATCGAAGGGCAGGGATTTAGTTATTTCTCTTGACCTTTCTCTTGAAGAGGCTTTTTCAGGTGTTACAAAGACAATTACATTCAACAAGGAAAGAGTATGTAAAGTATGCAATGGTTCAGGGGCAGAGTCATTTGAGACATGTAATGTTTGTAAAGGAACTGGGGGCATAAAGACTTCAAAAGGTTTTTTTAAGATGTCACAGCTCTGCCAGGCATGTGCCGGAACAGGAAGAAAGATTAGAAAAGCATGTCCTTCGTGTGGAGGTAGAGGAAGAATGGTTCAAACAGAGACAGTGAAGGCAAAGATACCTGCTGGAGTTGATACTGGTTCCAGAGTTAGGCTGAGAGGACTTGGTGGCGAGGGGGAAGGTGGTGGTCCACCAGGAGACCTTCATATAGAGATAACTGTTAGACCTCACCGTTTATTTAAGAGAAAAGGAGATGATTTATATCTCGACCTTCCTGTAACATTTGGTGAAGCATCTTTAGGTGCAAAGGTTGATGTTCCTACTATTGATGGGGTGGCAGTGATGACACTGCCTCCTGGTACACAGGGCGGACAGAGATTTAAGCTTTCAGGAAAAGGTATGCCATCGCCAAAAACAGGGTTGAGAGGTAATCAATATATTAATGTTAAAGTAGTTGTCCCAAAGAATATTACCAATAAGGCTAAGGAGGCTATAAAAGAAATAGAATCTCTTTACAGAGAAAACCCTCGTGAAGGATTGGTGAGGAGATAATGGTAGTAAAGGATAAAAAACAACCTTTATATATGATAAGTGTGGTAGCCGAGATATTACATGTGCATCCACAGACTCTCAGGTTATATGAAAGGGAAGGACTTGTAGCTCCTAAGAGAACAAAAAGACAGAGGCTTTATTCAGAAGAGGATGTTGAAAAACTGAACATGATTCTGAAGCTTACAAGGGACCTTGGCGTAAATAAAGCTGGAGTAGAGGTCATACTCCGTCTTCTGCAGAGAGTTGAAAATATGCAGAAGGAGATCGAAGAGATGATGAATTACCTTGAGGATAATATAAGAAGAGATTTTACTGAAAGGCTCAAAAAAATTTTTTCTGAATCTTAGAGGAGGTTTTTAATGGACAAATTAACTATAAAGAGTCAGGAAGCTATACAATCAGCCCAGAGGCTGGCAGAGAGGAAAGGCAATCAACAGCTTGATGCTGAGCATCTTCTGTGGTCACTGCTTGACGATGATGAAGGTGTAGTATGCCAGATACTTAAAAAACTGGGTATAAATACAAAATCACTCCAGAGAGATGTTGAAGAAGCAATAGATAAATTTCCAAAAGTTATCGGTGCAACACCTTTTGGACAAGTTTATGTTTCTCCAAGACTTAAAGAGGTATTTGAAAATGCTACAAAAGAGGCAGAGCACCTTCAAGATGAATATGTAAGCGTTGAACATCTTCTTCTGTCTTTGCTTTCAATATCAGGACTATCCTCTGACCTCTTAAAGAGATATGGTGTAACGACTGATAAAGTTCTTTCAACAATGAGAGAGATAAGAGGGGGTCAACGTGTAATAGACCCAACTCCTGAGGACAAATACCAGGCACTAAAAAGATATGGTCGTGATCTGACAGAGCTCGCAAGTAAAGGTAAACTCGACCCAGTTATAGGTAGAGACGATGAGATAAGGAGGATTATACAGGTTCTTTCAAGAAGAACTAAGAATAATCCTGTATTAATTGGTGAGGCTGGAGTTGGAAAGACTGCGATTGTTGAAGGGCTTGCCCAGAGGGTAGTTGCAGGTGATGTCCCGGAGACTCTGAAGGATAAAAGAGTTGTCGCACTTGATATGGGGGCAATAGTTGCAGGCTCAAAATATAGAGGGGAATTTGAAGAAAGGCTAAAAGCAGTTCTAAAAGAGATTGAGACGGCAGAGGGAAAGATTATTTTATTCATCGATGAGCTTCATACACTTGTAGGGGCTGGTGCTGCAGAGGGAGCAATTGATGCATCTAATATGTTAAAGCCTCCACTTGCCCGTGGAGATCTGAGGTGTATAGGTGCAACGACTATTGATGAATACAGGAAACATATTGAAAAGGACCCCGCACTTGAGAGAAGGTTCCAACCCATACTTGTAAAAGAACCGTCTATAGAAGATACTATATCAATACTCCGGGGGCTAAAGGAAAGATACGAGGTTCATCATGGTGTCAAGATAAGGGACTCCGCATTGATTTCTGCAGCAGTTCTTTCTAATAGATATATTACAGATAGGTTTTTACCAGATAAGGCAATAGACCTTATTGATGAAGCAGCATCTAAACTCAGAATGGAGATAGACAGCATGCCTCTTGAACTGGACGAAATTGAAAGGAGACTCAGACAGCTTGAGATAGAAAAGCAGGCAGTGATGAAAGAAGATTCGAAGGAATCTAAAGAAAAGCTTGATAAAATAATGAGAGAGATATCAGAGCTTCAGGAAAAGAGAGATGAATTAAGGTCTCAATGGATGAGTGAAAAGGAAATCATTGCAAAGATAAGAGAATATAAAGAGCAGATTGAAAAGACTAGGATTGAGTCAGAAAAAGCAGAAAGGGAAGGAGATCTGGGGCTTGCTGCTGAGCTTAGATACGGGAAGTTGCTTGAACTTCAAAAGTCTCTTGAGCAAGAAAATAAAAAGCTTCTTGAGGCACAGAGGAAAAGAAAAATGCTCAAAGAAGAGGTTGACGAAGAAGATATTGCAGAGGTTGTCTCTAAGTGGACAGGCATCCCTGTTAGCAAGATGCTCGAAGGAGAGGTACAAAAATTAATAAATATGGAAGAGCGGTTAAGACAGAGGGTTATAGGTCAGGATGAAGCCATTGAAGCTGTATCTAATGCAGTGAGAAGGGCAAGAGCCGGTATTCAAGACCCTAACAGACCTCTTGGGTCTTTTATATTCCTTGGTCCAACCGGTGTTGGAAAAACAGAACTTGCAAGAGCACTCGCAGAATTCTTATTTGATGATGAAAATGCGATGGTAAGGATAGATATGTCTGAATATCAAGAAAGACATACAGTTTCAAGATTAATAGGTGCTCCTCCTGGATATGTTGGATATGAAGAAGGAGGGCAACTTACAGAGGCAGTCAGGAGAAGGCCTTATTCTGTGATCCTCTTTGATGAGGTTGAAAAGGCACATCCTGAAGTATTTAACCTTCTTCTACAATTATTAGATGATGGGAGGCTAACTGATGGTCATGGTAGGACAGTAGATTTTAGAAATACTGTTGTCATAATGACCTCGAATATAGGAAGCTCTCACATTCAGGAGATGCTTGAGGAAAGGTTAAAAAGGCCAGCAGCTTACTGGGTAGCGAGTAATGAAGAATTAAAAGAGAAAATTATGGAAGATCTCAAGACATTTTTTAAACCAGAATTTCTCAATAGGGTTGATGAGATTATTGTTTTTAACCCTCTGACAGACGAATTACTCAAGCAAATTGTTGCTATCCAGGTAAAGCGGATGAAAAGATATATCAAAGATAAAAACATTAATATAACCCTTACAGATAAGGCAAAGGAATATATTGCAGAAATCGGATTTGACCCTATTTATGGCGCAAGACCATTGAAAAGGGCTCTCCAAAGAGCGATACTGAACCCCCTTTCCACGAAACTCCTTGACAGGACAATTCAAGAAGGGGATTCAGTTGTTGTTGATTTTGATGATAATAATATTATTTTCAGAAAGGAGGTGGCTGAAGAAATAAAGGTTTAAACAATAATATAAGATGTTACCCTGAACCCATTTCAGAGTCTAAAAAAACAATTAACTTTTAACCTTCTAAGGAGGTGCGTTATGGCAAAGAAAAAATCTAAGGAATTAGTTAAAGTTGAACCTACAAAAGCCATTTCTCCTTTTGAGGAGATGGAAAGGTGGTTCGATGATTTTTTTAAAAGACCTTTTTCTCTGCTCCGTCCATCATGGTTCCCAAGGATAGGGTTCCCTGAAATTGAAGAAGTAACACCAACTGTTGATGTCTTTGAAGAAGGTGATGATGTGGTTATAAAGGCAGAGCTCCCAGGAATGGGGAAAGATGATATTGATGTGAAAGTGACAGATGATCTCATAACCATTTCTGGTGAGAAAAAGAAGGAAGAGAAAGTGGAGAAGAAGAATTACTACAGAATGGAGCGTTCCTATGGTTCTTTTACACGTTCTCTTCGTTTACCAACTGAGGTGCATACAGAGAAGGCTACTGCTAAATTTAAAGATGGTGTTCTTGAGGTGAGGATACCAAAGACGGAGGAGGCAAAGAAGAAAGAAAAGAAGGTATTAATAGAATAGGATTTTTTGATTTCAGACCTTTGGTCTGAATATCAAGCCTATGCCACAACAAGCACATGAAAGGAGGTGTGAGGTATGTCTATTGTGAAATGGAGTCCATTTCGGGAACTTGAAAGTATGAGGAGAGATATGGAGAAACTCTTTGGAGAGTTCTTCGAACCAAGAAGGCGCTGGTTAACCACACATGAGCCAGGTGTTATTGTGCCGAATATTGATATGTATGACAGAAAAAACGAGATTATTGTGAAAGTTGAACTTCCTGGTGTTGAGAAGGAAAATATTGATCTTACTATAACAGAAAACAACCTGACGATTAAAGGCGAATGCAAAAGAGATAAGGATATAAAGGAAGAAGACTACTATTCTCGTGAGATATCATATGGGAACTTCACAAGGTCAATAACACTTCCGGCTGAGATAGATAGTTCAAAGGCTAAGGCAACCTTCAAAAACGGTATCTTAGAGATTATTCTCCCGAAGAAGGAGGAAGCAAAGCCTAAGGAGATAAAGGTAGAGGTAGTTTAATCGAATATGGGGGGCAATTTGAATTGCCCCTCTTTCATTTAAAACATTTGGAGGTATTTATGGCTTATTATGTTATTTTAAGCAATCTTACAGATGACGGTAGAAAGACAATAAAGGAAAAACCTGAGAGGATCCTTGAGGTAAACAGAGAAATTGAAAAGAAGTTTGGTGTTAAACTGAAAGACCAGTATGCAGTTCTCGGTCCTTATGATTTTGTGAATATTGTAGAGGCTCCTGACAATGAGACTGTAATGAAGATGTCTATTGAACTTGGTTCAAGAGGTTCTGTACAGCTACTAAGTCTTCCAGCGATACCAGTGAGTGAACTTCTTAAGAAGCTTAAATAGAAATATTCAAACAACCGTATATTTTTAGTAATTCAATTGATTAAAAGTATATTATTCTTTTTTGTGTGTTACGTTTTCAATTTTAATCTATCCATATACAGATATAAAAATCTCTATATTTGACTATAACTTACCCATTCTGGCATTCTAAAAAGATGAAGCGAAGCTTAAGCATTGTATTGTTTGTTGCATTTATAGTAGTTATAATTTATATAGCTACTGAGCTTTTAACCCCTCTCCCTATTGGTGAGAAGACTATCGAGGTTAAGATACCCAGAGGTGTTACCTTCAGACAGGTCATTGGTATCTTATCAAAAGAAGGACTTATAAGGAATAAAACCCTTTTCCTAATAATTGGGAAGATGTGCGGACTTGAGAGAAAGATAAAGGCAGGATATTACTCTATTTATGGATCAATGAGTCCTCTTGAACTTCTCAAAAAGCTCAGGAGTGGTCAGATAATTGAATATGAAGTAGTCATAATTGAAGGTGACTCGCTCAGGGAAATAGGAGAAAAACTCGAAGAAAAGGGCATAATTAAAAAGGAAGATTTTTTGAGATTATCAGTTAATAAGGATTTCCTCGCATCTTATAATATTAAAGCGCCTTCTTTTGAGGGTTATCTATTTCCTGATACATATAGGATACCTAAAGGATCAGACCCTAAAGAGGTTGTTGGAGTTATGATTAATAGAATGCGAGAAAAATATTCTGATGATCTTAGAGAAAGAGCAGAAGAGGTTGGACTTTCAGAAAGAGAGGTGCTAACCCTCGCCTCTATTATAGAGAAAGAAGCTAAGGTGGATAAAGAGAGGTCTCTAATTTCTGCTGTTTATCATAACAGACTCAAGAAGCATTTACCCCTTCAGGCTGACCCAACCTGTATTTATGGGATAAAGAGATTTGGTGAAGAGATTACCGAAAGAGACTTGAGGAGGAAAACACCTTATAATACCTATATTATTAAAGGTCTTCCTCCGGGTCCTATTGCATCACCGGGCATCAAGTCTATTATGGCAGCGCTTTATCCAGCTAATGTTCCGTATATGTTTTTTGTTTCTAATAATGATGGCACACACAGATTTTCTGTTACACCCGGCGAACATCAGGTAGCCGTAGAGATATACAGGAAAAAGAAAAATGAGGAAAACAGAGGAAAAGATAACGGAAGCTCGTAAAAAGACACGTACTATTTATATTGGTAAAGTACCCATAGGAGGCGGGAACCCTGTTGTTGTCCAGTCAATGACAAAGACCGATACAACAGACATAAAAGGAACGGTAAAACAGATTAAATCTCTTGAAACAATCGGATGTGAAATAATAAGACTTGCTGTTCCAGATATGAAAGCAGCAAAGGCACTCGGAAGTATAAAGAAAGAGATTGGAATTCCGATAATTGCAGACATACATTTTGACTGGAGACTTGCAATTGAAGCAATAAATCAGGGTACTGATGGTATCAGGGTTAATCCAGGAAATATAGGAGCAATCTGGAAGATTAAAGAGGTTGTTAGAGCTGCAAAAGAGAGAGGTATTCCTATCAGGATCGGAGTAAACGCAGGTTCACTTGAAAGGGGGCTTCTCAAAAAATATATACATCCTACACCTGAAGCCCTTGTTAAGAGTGCTGAAATGAGTATAAAGCTTCTTGAAGATATGGATTTTGCAAATATCAAGGTTTCATTGAAAGGTTCTGACGTTTTGACTACTATAAAGGCATATAGGTTGTTCTCTGAAGGGTTTGATTATCCACTTCATATAGGAATTTCTGAGGCTGGCCCTCCATTTACAGGAATAATAAAGAGTTCTGTAGGACTTGGAATATTGCTTTCAGAAGGAATTGGAGATACAATCAGGGTTTCCCTTACAGCAGAGCCTGAGGAAGAAGTGCGGGTAGCATATAGGATATTGAAGTCTTTAGGACTGAGGGAAAAAGGAGCTGAGATTGTATCATGTCCAACATGCGGCAGATGCAAAATTGATCTTAGAAAATTAGCAACTGAGGTTGAATTTAGATTGAGAGAGATTGACAAACACATTAAAGTTGCAGTTATGGGTTGCATTGTAAACGGTCCTGGGGAGGCAAAAGAAGCTGATTTTGGGATAGCTGGTGGAAGAGGTATGGGTATCCTTTTTAGAAAGGGTAAGATCATTAAAAAGATAAGAGAAGAAGACCTTCTTAATGAGTTAATGAAAGAAATTTCATTATGGAAATAATAAGGATTCCGAAGGTAATGCAGGAGACATCAAGGAAGTTTCTCCGTGAAGTAAAGACAATAGGTTTTGTACCAACTATGGGTGCGCTCCATGAAGGTCATCTGAGCCTTGTGAGAAGGGCAAAGCAGGATAATCATGTAGCAGTGGTGAGTATTTTTGTAAATCCTATTCAGTTTGGACCTACAGAGGATTTTGAAAGATACCCAAGAGATATTGAAGGAGATATTGAAAAACTTAGAAAAGAAGATGTGGATACCATATTTATGCCAGATGTGTCATCTATGTATCCAGAGGGTTTTTCGACATATGTAGAGGTAGTGGATATCTCAGAGAGACTATGTGGTGCATTCAGGCCAGGACATTTTAAAGGTGTTACGACTGTTGTGACAAAACTTTTGAATATAGTTAAACCTAAAATATTGTATTTAGGTCAAAAGGACTATCAGCAGAGTGTAGTCATAAAGAGGCTCCTGAAGGACCTTGACATGGATGTTGATATAGTTGTTTGCCCGACGATAAGAGAGAAAGATGGACTCGCAATGAGCTCAAGAAATATGTACCTTGATAATGAACAGAGGAATGCCGCAAGAATTATATACCGATGTCTTATTGAAGCCTCAGAGATTATAAAAGCCGGAATAAAAGACGGTGTATATATTAAAAATATTATGTTTAAAAAGTTGAAGGAGGAACCACTGGTGTCAACTATTGATTATGCAGGTGTATATGACCCTGATACTTTAGTAGAAATTAATGAGATAAAAAAAGAGATTTTACTTGCAATAGCCTTAAGGATAGGCAATACCCGTCTTATTGATAATATATTATTAGAAATAAATACTTAAGATCATTGCTGTCCAAAATATTCTATATAAGAGTTATGAGAGCCGATTTTAGAACCAAAATAAACTACCTCCTAGGTATGTTTAAACCTTCACATGACTTTAATCACAATTGATAATTTTTGGATGAGACCTCTGCTTCGACCCTGGGTCTCATCGAGGTTACCCGTGATTTTGCTTCTAAAATCGGTTCTCATACCTGTCTTTCTAAGAGCATGAAGTATTATTTTGGATAGATGTGACTTAAGATATAAATTAAAAAAACATTTCAAAGCATTAGAGGAGGTAGATGATGCTTCAAAGAGTTCATATACAGATACTTGATAATCCATTAGAAGAGCTTGTTTTTCAAGGAGAGGGTTTAGAACATTCTTTGGCAAATAGAGAAATTGCAGAAGAACTCAGGCAAGAGATGGAGTATTTTTATCCTTCAGTTGTATTTGTAGAGTATATTGATCTGTTCACGGATGATGAAGAAGAGTTCGATGAGATAAGAGGACTTTTAAAAATGGGACTGATAAATACACCAGTTGTATTGATAAATGGTGTTATTAAAATACAGGGCGGTATACCGAGTTCAATTATTAGAAAAGAGATTGAGAATCTGCTTTCTTCTGGACCTGTGCATTAAACTATTTAATTCATAAATAATGTGGTTGTATCTCCAGACATATTCTCCGAGGTAAAGAAGTAGTTTTTCTTGTCTAATTCCGCCTTTAGCAGCCAGTTTTCTCTTAAGGTATCCCCAGAATCCCTTTCTACATTTTAACCTTCTATCTTTTAATTTCCAGAATCTTGATTTAAAACATTTAGGACATTTTGTTTGAAATCGCTTCATTAAGAAATTGTATCATTTTGGTGCGATTTACAAACTTTACCCAATTAAATGAATTAAATTACTAAATTAATGTGCAATAATGATTTTTACAAATAGTGCATAAACGATATTCCCGCAACACAGATAATTTCTTTCTTGACAAAAGGCACCTTATAAGTATA
>JACAEY010000022.1 GCA_013388605.1 Nitrospirota bacterium
AAAGTTATTCACCAAAATTCAAAGGAGGCTTGTAAGATGAAAGATTTTAAGAAGAGATGCATTGCATTCATTTTAGCAACACTCTATTTTCTTACCCCTACATTATTGTGCTATGCAGAAAAAGTAAAAACAATAGAGGGGCTGATAGAGGATATTAGCAATGACTCTATCAAGGTCCGGGGAAAATACTATAACATATCGGATACCCCTCTCAAGGATACATCAGGGAAAACTGTATCAAAAGATCAGCTTAAAATCGGGAAAAGGGTAGAAATATTTTTTCATAACGACAAGATTATAAGTGTAATAATCCACGAATATTTAGTTGACTGAGGTTAAAATGAAAAAGTTAGCCTTTATAATTATCGCTACTCTATTAATAAATTTTTTTATTAGTAAAGATCTAAACTGTGCGATGACAGACTACTGCCTTGTACCACCATATGTTATTCAGAATGTACCTCCGAATGTAATGCTTGTTGTTGACAATTCAGGTAGCATGTTTGCTTTTGCTTATTATGATAGAAGGTGTTCGGCAACTACTACTACCTCTTGTAATATTGACTCCGATTGTCCTTCTGGTGAGACCTGTCAAGATGACAAGATATGTGATATCGGCGACGGTGCTGAATATTCATGTACGTGCATTAATGATCCGTGTACTGGATTTTTAACGCCTGGCACTTACCCTACCTATAAATATTATGGCTATTTTAATCCAGACTACTGGTATGCCTATGCAAGCAATAGATTCTATCAAACTGCTCCTAAGACAGGAAGTGGTCTTACAGGAGAAAGGGCAAAGCTCTCTACTGAATGGGATGGAAATTTTCTAAACTGGTTAACAATGAGGAGGGTAGATATTATAAGAAAAGTATTGACAGGTGGAAGGACAACGTCAGGAGAGGGTTCTGGCTATAACAGGCTTATAGGGGAGAAAGCTGATGGAGCACGCAGGGGAATATATAAACGAATAGCAAATGCGGAAAACTACACACCATATTCTGGAACACGAAAATTTGTTTTTAATACAGGAAGCTCTGACCCATCATCATTTATAGTGCGGAATACTTCTGATACGGCTAATGAAGCTACTTTTAACGTAGGTGTTAGAGTTCCAGTCCCTGTAGAAGGCGTTTTACAGAATGTTGTAGGCACAAGGGCAAGAATAGGATTAATGTTTTATGCAGGTAATGACGGAGGTAATGTTCGTGTAACAGTCAGTGGTGGAAGTCTCTCAAGCACTGTAAATGAGATAAACTTAATGATGAATTCGGGCCATGCCCCTATCACAAACACGCCTTTAGCAGAGACATTATATACAGCAACAGGCTATTTTTCTCAAAGCCCATGCAGTTCAGACTCTGATGGACCAATGTATAACAGTGGTGACTATCAGTGTAATAATAACGTGGACCCTCTTAATTATGGAACAGGTACAGCAAGATGGCCCTCATGTTCAAAAAGCTACATTCTCTTTATTACAGATGGAGAACCTTGTGCTGACGGCAATCTACCAAGCTCTATTGAAACTTATGCCAATGGAAGGTCTAATTATGACTGTACAGATAGTAACTGCCCTGCATCACACCCGTTTGAAGGTGGCTCTATTGACTCAATCTGCTCAGCAGAAGGCGAGGTAGCAGGTTTTGAAGATGTCGCTTTGTGGATGCATATAACAGACCTAAGGAATTATCCTAGTTTCGGTGGGACAAGCAATTCAGGCAATATTTCAGGTATCCAGAATTTGACCCTTTATACTGTCTTTGCATTTGGTAGAGGTTCTACACTTTTAAAATATGCTGCTATTAATGGAGGTTTTGAAGATATTAATGGAAATAATATCCCTGACCAGCAATTAGAATGGGACAACAACGGAGATGATGAACCAGATACCTATTTTGAGGCTGATGAGGGATATGCACTTGAAGAATCTATCAGGGAGGCTTTTAGATCTATCCTCAGGAGGGCATCATCTGGAACTGCAGCCTCTGTCCTTGCATCAGGAGAAGGGCGCGGTGCAAATCTTGTCCAGGCTGTTTTTTATCCGAGACGCAGGCTCGGTAATGATATCATCGCATGGACAGGGGAGAATCAAAACCTGTGGTATTACGTTGACCCATTTTTTGTTAATAGTTCTATAAGAGAAGATACCCAGACAGATCAACAGCTACATCTTATTAATGACTATATTGTACAACTCTACTTTGATAATACTTCACAATTAACAAGGGCAAGGCGGTATATAGACACTGATGGAGACGGAGATGCTGATACTCAAGCTACAACAGTACCCTTCGAAAATGTCTTAAATCTATGGAATGCAGGAGAGATACTCTGGAGCAGAGATATCTCTTCAGACCCAAGGACTATTTATACAACCATTGATGGAAGCACATTATTATCAGGCGGATTTTCAGTAGCCAACAAATCAATTTTAAGACCATATCTGGATGTTCTTACTGATACTCTGGCAGAGTATTTAATTCGTTATATCCATGGAGAAGGTCTTACGAGTGAGGACTTAGATGGTGATGGCGCAATAGATGTTTTGGGCATTGATTTAAATGCAGATGGAATAGATGATTACAGAGACAGAACGGTAACCATTGGAAGTGATACTCATGTATGGAAACTTGGTGATATTGTAAATTCAACCCCAAGAATTGTATCTTGGGTGCCTTTGAACAACTACTATAGTGTTTATAATGATCAGACATACGAAAGCTTTACAGAGACAACTGAATATGAAAGTCGTGGGATGGTTTTTGCTGGAGGTAACGATGGTATGCTCCATGCATTTAAACTCGGAAATCTGGAAATCGTTAACTCACAATACGTAAAGGCACAACTAACAGGTAGTAACATTGGAAAAGAGATATGGGCATTTATTCCCAAAAATGCCCTTCCTTACCTTAAATACACAGCAGACCCTGAATACTGCCATCTATACACTGTTGACCTTACACCATATATATTTGATGCAAGCATTAACGGTGATCCTGATGATACAAAGACTGTAAATAGCTGGAAAACAATACTCATTGGTGGCATGAGGCTAGGTGGTGCCTGTAGAAATTACAATTCATCCTGCACAGACTGTGTAAAAACACCTATTGATGGTGTTGGTTACTCTTCTTATTTTGCCCTTGATATTACAGACCAGAGTAATCCTCAACTATTATGGGAGTTTTCAGACCCTGAACTCGGGTTCACAACTACAGGTCCTTCTGTTGTAAGAATCGGGAACAGTTCAGTAAATGGTAATTGGTATGTTGTTTTTGGCTCGGGTCCCACTGGACCTGTAGATAGTACTAACCTCCAATTCATGGGTCGCTCTGACCAGAATTTAAAGCTCTTTGTCCTTGACCTTGAGACTGGCGCACTTCTAAGGAAAATCGACACAGGAATTCAATATGCCTTTGCCGGCTCAATGTATAATTCCACAAATGATACTGATTTAGATTATCAGGATGATGTTATTTATATAGGATATGTGAAAAAGACAGGCACAACGTGGACAGATGGAGGAATTGGGAGGCTCATAACAAAAGAAAGTACAGACACAGCTACCTGGGCATGGAGCACAGTAATAGATGGTATTGGTCCTGTAACAACAGCAACTGCAAGACTACAAAACAGATATACAAATACCCTATGGCTTTTCTTCGGCACAGGAAGGTACTTTTATGTACAGGGCACAACTGTAGATGACGCAGATGGTCAGAGAAGACTTTTTGGTATAAAAGAACCTTGCTATTCTTCTGCAGGTCTTTCCGATACCTGCACAACCTCTGTGAGTGCCGGTAATTTAACTGATGTAACCGATATTGATGATGTTCCCTCGGCTACTGAAGCTGAAGACTCAAGTTTTAAAGGATGGTATATTAATCTCGATACCTCTGGAGATTATTCTTACCTTGAAGGTGATTCCTCTGTTACACGGAGTTATAAGGCTGAAAGAGTGATTACTGATTCAATAGCTACAACATCAGGCATTGTGTTTTTCACAACATTCAAGCCTTACAGTGATGAGTGTGCTATTGGAGGAAAGACATTTCTCTGGGCTGTGAAATATGATACAGGAGGCGCTGGTGGTGCCCTTTTAAAGGGGGTTGCATTGATTCAGGTTTCTACCGCTGCTATTGAACAGATAAACCTTTCAGGTGCCTTTACACAGAAAGGTGGTAGATGTTCTGCTGCTATGGAAGGTGTCCCACCTACTGCGCAGGGTTTGTCTCTTATAACAATGCCACCACCTGTTAAAAGAATAATACATATTAAAGAAAGATGATGAACAGAAAAGGAATAACACTAATAGAGCTAATAATTGTTATATCAATAATTGGTATCCTCTCAGTTGCTTTGGGATTTTCCTTTCAAGGGTGGATTGGGAGATATAAGATAGAAAGTGAGTTTAAAGAAATGTATGTTGATTTGATGAATGCAAAAGCAAGGGCAATGAACAGAAACAGGACGCACTTTGTGACATTAAACACAACACAATATACAGTACAGGAAGATATTGACCCATGGCCCAATGGCGATGGGCTTCTCACGGCAAATGATAGTGTTCGACCTACTGGGTATAATGACCAAATTCCCTTTCTACAAAAAAGTCTCGAGACAAACCATCCTATTACATGGAGTAATCCAGGAGGTACACAGGTGGATTTTGATACGAGGGGAATCTCAAGCGAGGATAAAGTTATCTGCAGCAATAACAATATAGAGTCTGATTATGATTGTATTGTGATATCAGCGTCGAGGATAAACCTTGGAAAACTAACAACAAAGATTCCTGACGGAGGGACATGTGATGCTAACAATTGCATCAGCAGATAAAAGGGGCTTTTCTCAGGTAGAGATAATGATTTCCCTCGTGCTGCTACTACTTGTTTTTCTCGCCCTGGCGCAAACTGCCCTGGTGAGCATTGATTCCAATATGGCAAATGTTTTGAGAGACGACGCAGTAAGTATCGCAGAAATGAAAATGAATGAGGCAAGAAATGTAGATTTTGATACTCTTCTGGCAGGTATAACAACAGAAACGGTTAACAGAGATTTTAGAAACATAACAGACTTTCAATTTACTTCAACAAGAACGGTTACTGATTTAAATTCTAGCAACAAACAGATTGATATTACGGTTACATGGAACTGGAAAGGTAACCCTTACACTCATACTATCACAACGATTGTGAGGAGATCATGATAAAGCAGAATAACAAATCTCCCTTTTATAAAAAGGGATTTAGATGGCTTATGAGGGGACGAGGAAAGATTACTGATAATGGTTTTACCTTAATTGAATTAATGATAACAATGATCGCTTTTATAATTGTTATTGCATCAGTTTCAAGTATTTTTTTGGCTCTCGTAAACCAGTTTAAACAACATAGCAAGATAGCAGAGACTAATCTGGAGGGATTAACAGGACTGGAAGTCTTAAGACAGGATATAGAAAATGCTGGTTATGGATTGCCGTGGAATATAACTGGAATAAGTGACACAGATGGTGATGGAAATCTATGGGATGAACTACCTAATTATAATGAAGCTATAGGTACAGCTTCAATTTATAATGATGCATCGCAAAATGCCCCAAGAGCTATCTTAAGTGGTAACAATGTCGGTTTTAATAGTTCCGATTATCTGGTAATCAAGTCAATTAATATTGCAACGTATGATAACTGTAAGAAGTGGACAACTCTCAGTACCTCAGGAACGAGGACATGGACTCCAAGCAGAGAAAATGTAAATAGAAATGATGACGATACTATAAATAATAATGTCAGGGTAATTACTCTTGCTCCGGGAAGTACAGATACAGACTCCAGGTCTTTGGTTTCAGGAGCTGCAGCTTTTTTTACAACATTTTCCAGTGTAACTGCAGCGCCCTGGCAGCCAACAGATACTACTGAGACACGTTTAGTATATGGTGTTGATCCAAGCACTAATTTAAGGATGCCTTTTAACAGGGCTGATTATTTTATATCAAATGCAAATGTTCCACAAAGGTGTGCTCCTAATACAGGCGTGCTTGTAAAAGCGGTTGTATCCCATGATGACGGAGATTTTGATATTGATGAGGATGGAACTGATGATTTTATTCCCCTCCTTGACTGTGTGGCAGATATGCAGGTTATTTATAGACGCGATACTGACGGAGATGGAACTGCTGACAATACTACTGATGATATATCCGCACTAACAGCCCAGCAAATAAGAGATCAGGTCAAAGAAGTGCGTGTTTATATCCTTGCTCACGAGGGTCAAAGAGATATTAATTATACATATACAAATAACTCGGTAACAGTCGGAGAATTTGGGTTAGGAAGTAATTTTGATCTCACTACCATTACCAATTATCAAAACTACCGGTGGAAAGTATATACCATAGTTGTAAATCCAAGCAATCTGAGGTCTATATGAAACTATTAAGAAGCGAAAAAGGCATTACACTTGTAATTGTTCTTATATTATCACTCATTGCACTTGCTACAATAGCTGGTTTAATATTTATGGTAACAACAGGAACTCAACTTTCAGGACTTCAGAAAAGGTATAAGACAGCACTTGAGGCTGGAATGGGTGGTGCAGACGTCACCCTTCAGGTCATATCAGCAAAGGGAGACCCAAACATTCCTGGGCTATCTAATTTCGATATTCCTGCAGAGGATGTCGGAGGCACAGATTGTCTTAATTCAAAACTCAATAACGCCACAAATGTATGGCCTGCTGAATGTGATAATACAATGACAATTGATCCATCAAATCAAAGTACCTATGATGTGACTTTTGAGCTTGGAATTAATCCTGTATGGAATGTTTACTCCAAAATTGTTGACACAGTTGAAGGCAATTCAAGTGCAGATTTGGGTCTTGTAAAGACAGGTGTAGTATCTGCGGGAACTGGTGAAGTTCCAGTTGTGAGCATCCCATATCTTTATACATTGGAGGTCTATTCAGAAAATCAGAATAACCCTTCTGAAAGAGCACAACTGTCAATCCTCTATCAATACTGATTGTCTACTACTAAATCCCCAAAAACAGCACAAGATTATATGCTATTGTTCCACTTATAAAAGAAACAAGAAGCATTACGATAAATGAGAAGAGAAACCACTTCCAGCTTGCCATCTCCTGTTTCATTACAACCATTGTTGCCATGCATGGGATAAAAAGCATCGAAATAACAAGAAATGAGATAGCTGATGCGTGGCTTATAACCAGAGGTAGAACATTACTCAACCCCTGCTCACCTGCTTCAAAAAGTATACCCAAAGTTGCTATAGAGTTCTCCTTTGCAATAAAACTCGAAATAAGGGCAAGTATCATCCTCCAATCTAATCCGATGGGAGTCCCGAGTGGCTCAATTAAATGACCTATTATTCCGAGAATGCTCTCCTCAATTTTTTTACCAGGAAAGTTAGATAAAAACCACAATAACACAGAGAAGCCAAGGATGACAGTTCCAGCACGTTTTAAAAATGCTACTATCTTTGTCTTTACTGAAATTAATATCGTCCTCAGATTTGGCTTATGGTAGAGAGGCAGTTCCATGATAAAAGGTGTGGGCTCGCCTTTTATGAAAAACCTGCTCGCTATTATTCCGACAATTCCAAGAGCAAGTATATTTATAGTCACAATAGAGCATGAAAAAAAAGTTGCCCTTTTACCAAAAAAAGCAGAAGAAATGAATGCCAAAACAGCCAGCCGAGCAGTACAAGGCACAAAGGGTGTCAATAAGATAGTCAGGAGCTTTGCTTTTTTTGACTCAACTATTCTTGCACCGAGAATAGCAGGGACATTACAACCGAAACCAAGAAACATGGGTAGAAAACTCTTTCCATGAAGCCCTATTATATGCATAAACCTATCCATAACAAATGCAGCTCTTGCCATATATCCAACATCCTCGAGCAATACCATCAAAGTAAAAAAAATAATCAATATTGGTAGAAATGTCAGAACAGTCCCAGCGCCTCCTATTACACCATCTATAAGCATTCCAGCAACCCATATTGGAGCTCCGTGGATTGCAGGCTCAATCCATCTTGCAAATGAGCTCATCACACCTTCAATTCCTTCTTGTAATGGAGAACCAATCTTATAAGTTAAAAAAAAGACAAGAGCGAGCATTCCCAAAAGAATTGGTATCCCAAAAAGTGGACGTGTGAGCACCTGATCAATGCGATCTGTTAGGAGGATCTGCCCTTTTCTTAGATGCGAAATAGACGCAGATGTCATATCCCTTATCCAGTTATACTTTCCCCTGACTACTGCAAGGTGAGAATCCTCGTGCTTCATAAGAATTTTCTTGATCTCATCCCATTTATCAGAGGGTACCATTTCTTCGACCATCTTTGATATGTCAGGGTCTCCTTCCATCAGCTTTGTGACAACCCACTTTATCCTATAAGGAGTGGTTGTATGGCTACCAATAATTTCTTCCAAGTGATTGAAGATGGCCTTGTGGTCTTCTGAAACACTTGGTGTTTTGGGGGCATATTGCATCTTACTATTTGTTAATGAAATTATTTCTGAGACAAGCTCTTTGATCCCCTTATTCTTTGTTGCAATCATCGGGATAACAGGAACTCCGAGTGATTTACTAAGAGCATGTATCTCAATATGAATTCCCTGTTCCTCAGCTACATCCATCATATTTACACCAACTATAACAGGTGGCCCAAGAAGAAGTAACTCAGAAAGGAGATAAAGGTTTTTTTCGAGAGATGTAGCATTTGCTACAAGAACAATAACATCTGGCTGTTCATTTATTATAAAATCTCTTGCAACCTTCTCTTCCTCAGAGAATGCTGTTAGCGTATATGTACCTGGAAGGTCAACTAATCTCATTTCTACATTGTCTGTGATATGAATGCCTTCTTTTTTTTCGACTGTCTTTCCAGGCCAGTTGCCAACATGCTGAGATAAACCGGTCAAGATATTGAATACCGTGGATTTCCCTACATTTGGCTGTCCTGCAAAAGCAACAAGGATCTTCTTCTTATCTTTCATAGAAATAGATTGTTAACCAAATGGAATCAGTCAATTTTAGTATTAACTATCTTTTCAAATGGACTTACATGGTCTTTTGCAATAAAAATTTTTGTTGCCTGTCCCCTTCCTATAGCCAATCTTGTATTGCTGGCAAGTACTATCACAGGACCCCAGCTATTTCGAAGAACCTTAATCTTTGTTCCAGGGACAAGACCCATGGATGCAAGCCTGTTTAAAATACCCCTTCTACCAAATATAGAATAAATACTTCCCTCTTCACCTTCACGAAGAGATGAAAGCATGTATAAATCTTTCTCTTTTAATTCTTTTTTTTCTGACATTTCTTGCAATAACCCCTTATCTCAAGACTATGATTTATTCCTTTAAAATGGAGTTCCTTACATAGCTCTTCTTGAATTCTTTCAATGTCCTCAGAATAAAATTCTATTATTTCACCACAAGATAAACAGTGCATATGGTCATGATGTTCATGTCCAAATATGTATTCATATAGTGTACCTTCCTCTGTCTTTCTTACTTTTTCTATCAAACCGCATTCGCAGAGAAGGCTTAATGTCCTGTAAACAGAAGCCCTTGATACTTTAATACCTGTCTCCTTAAGCCTTAAATAAAGAGATTCTGGATTAAAATGGCCTTGATAAGAAAAAGTCCTCTGAAAAACAGCTTCTCGTGCCTTTGTTAAACGTAAACCCTTATCTTTCAGAAATTTGTTGAGTATTCTTTTTTCCATATTTAATGAGATTGATTCTCAATATCAATAATAATAAATCCATATTTAATATGTCAATAGAAAAATATAAACGAGCAAAATTAGAACTTCTGTTAGCAAAAATAAGAATCCTGGGGACAGGAAGGAGATTATAAGGCTCAGTTTCTAAATAAAAATAACGGATAACCTCGATGAGATTGAAGTCGAGGCAGAGGTCTCAGTTATGAGTTTTGAAAAGACATTAAAGTCAGAGAAAGATTTAAACATATTAACAGGTTGTTCATTTTGGTTCAGAAAGCGAGCCCATACAATCCTTAGAATATTTTGGACAGCAATGTATTATGATATAATTTTAAATAATAGTAATGATCCTTATCCAAAAGGTTGGCAGAATTAAACTCTTTGCAATTAAATTAGAGAAAAACCAAAATTATAATCTTTAGCATGGGGAAAGTCATCGCAATAGATGGACCTTCAGGTGCAGGAAAGAGTACTATTGCAAAACTTATTGCAAGAGAATTGGGTTTTGATTATCTTGATACAGGTGCTTTATACAGGGCAGTTGCCTTTGCACTGAGAAAAGTCGATATTGATATTAAAGACGATGACAAAAAAATTATGGATTTGTTATTAAAAGTTAATATTTCCTTCAATAACGGAAGAGTTTTCCTGAATGGTAGAGATATCTCCTCTGAGATACGCTCAAGAGAGATAGACTATTACTCCTCAGTTTTTTCTACAAAAAAAATAGTAAGGGATTTTCTCCTCACTATTCAGAGAAAGTTAGCTACTATAAATAATATTGTTGTAGAAGGTAGAGATACCACAACAGTTGCCTTTCCAGATGCTTGGAAAAAGATTTATCTTGACGCATCTCCTGATGAAAGGGCTAAAAGACGATATTTACAGTTTAAGGATAAAGCCATATATGCAACGATGGATGAGGCAAAAAGAGAAGTTATCGAAAGGGATAGAAGAGATAGTAACCGTGACATTGCGCCATTAAAAAAGGCAGAAGATGCCTTTTTTATAGATTCATCAAACATGTCAGTAGAACAGGCAAAGGAAGAAATACTTAGGTTTATAAAGACCTGAAATTGAATTACATTATATATCACCTCATCAGAATAGTCTTAAGTGGTTTTTTTAAGGTCTTTAACAGGCTTGAAGTAATCGGTTTTCATAATGTCCCTAAGAAAGGGGGGTTTATTGTGGCAGCGAACCATGTTAGCTATTTAGATCCTCCTGTTATAGGAGTTGCCTTGAGGAGACGTCCTATCTTTATCGCAAAAGAGGGGCTTTTCAGGATTCCCATTATAGGAAGATTTGTTAAGTCTTTTTCTTTTCCACTCAATCGTAATAAGCCTCAACCATCTACAATTAAAGAAGCTGTCTGTCGCCTCAAAAAGGGGGGTATTGTTGTCCTATTTCCTGAAGGCAGTCGAAGCCCTGATGGGAGTATGCTCGACCCAAAAAGAGGTGTTGGTTTGATTGCATCAATTAGTGAAGCTCCTGTTGTTCCTGCACTGATTGAAGGAACGGATATTGCGCTACCTGTTGGTGCAAGGTTTATAAGACCAGCAAAGATAAGGATAAAATTTGGTAATTATTTTAAGGTTGATAGAAAGGAGAGCGGAAAGCACTTTCAGGAAAGAGTGAGCAGAGAGATAATGGAAAGGATTAAGGAGTTAAAAGAGACAATATGAAAATAGTTGTGGCAAAGACAGCTGGGTTTTGCTTTGGTGTGAAAAGGGCTGTAAATATAGCCTTTGAGGTTGCGCGAAAAAAGCATAAAGGAGTATATACGCTTGGTCCGATAATACATAATCCTCAAGTAGTAGAAAGATTGAGGCAGAGAGGCATTGTACCTATAGAAGATATTAAGGAAAAAGGTGATATAGAAGCTTTGATAATCAGAACCCATGGTATACCATATTCTATTTTAGGAAAAATATCATCCATGGGTTATGAGATAATAGATGCAACCTGCCCATTTGTAAAAAAGGCACAGTATTATGCTAAACTCCTTAGTGAAGAGGGGTATCAGGTTCTCATTTTAGGGGAGAGAAAACATCCTGAGGTAAGGGGCCTAATGAGTTATGTAAGTGGTAAAGTTCTTATCATTAATGAGAAATACCCTTATCCTAAACTCAAAGGGAGAGTAGGCATTGTTGTACAGACTACCCAACCAATTGAGTCATTGAAAAGGTTCCTCTCTTATGCTATAGAGCATGCTAAGGAAGTAAAAGTATATAATACTATATGCAATTCTACTGCGCTGAGGTTAAAAGAAACTGAAGAGATGGCAAAAAATGTTGATGTAATGGTAGTTGTAGGTGGGAAAAATAGTGCAAACACCACCCAGCTTGCAACACTTTGCAGGTCCCTTTCAGTGTCCACATATCATATTGAGACATCATCTGAGATTAAAGATAAATGGTTTAAAGGAGCAAAAACTGTAGGAATAACAGCAGGTGCATCAACACCTGAATGGATCATAAAAGATGTAAAAGAGAGAATTAAAGATATAGGAGGATAAACCTTTCGTGGAATTAAAAAATAATGAGATGGAAAGACTCTATGCTGAGACATTTCATAGTATTGCAGAGGGAACAATCCTGAGGGGAAGAATACTGGCAGTAAAACCTGATGGTGTCATTGTTGATATTGGATATAAGTCTGAAGGTTTCGTACCGCTTAATGAGTTTTCAGAAGAAGAGCTCTCATCAATAAATGTCGGTAATTTTATAGACGTGTATGTCGAAGAGATTGTAGATTCTGAAGGTATTGTAAATCTCTCAAAAGATATGGCTACAAAGATAAAAACATGGGAGATCCTCCAGAAAGCGCTCCAGGAAGGAACCCCTGTTGAGGGAACTGTAATTGGAAAGACAAAAGGTGGTTTATTTGTGAATATTTCAGGAGTAAATGCATTTCTGCCTGGTTCACAGATAGATCTGAAGGTACCAAAAGATATTGAGAACCTTATTGGTCAAAAACTTCTTTTTAAGGTTTTAAAAATCAATAACAAGCTATCAAATGTAATCGTTTCAAGAAGGGCAGTACTTGAGGAAGAAAGACAAAGGAAAAAGACCGAGACCCTTGAAAAACTTAAAGAAGGGAGACTTATTAAAGGCATAGTAAAAAATATTACTGATTATGGTGTCTTTGTGGACCTTGGAGGGATAGATGGATTGCTCCATATATCGGATATATCTTGGGGAAGAATAAACCATCCTTCTGAATTCTTTGCTATAGGAGACGAAATAGAGGTTATTATCCTTAAATATGATGAAGAAAACGAAAGGGTAACATTAGGCTACAAGCAGAAAAAACCGGATCCATGGTTTACAGTTGATGAAAGGTATCCTATTGGGAAAAAGGTAAGGGGAAGGGTTGTGAGTGTAACCGATTATGGCGCTTTCATTGAGCTTGAAGAAGGACTTGAGGGGCTTGTCCATGTTTCTGAGATAGACTGGTTAGCAAGACCTAAACATCCATCAAAATACCTCTCTATTGGTGAGACTGTTGATGCATTAGTGTTAAAAGTTGATAGAGATGAAAGACGACTTTCCCTCAGTATTAAACAACTTAAACCGAGTTCATGGGAGCTTGTATTACAACGCTATACAATAGGGCAGAAAGTTTCTGGTAAAGTAAAGACAATCGCTGATTTCGGTGCATTTGTCAGCCTTCCAGAGGGAGTTGATGGTCTCATTCACATATCTGACCTTTCTTGGACAAAACATATTAAACATCCTTCAGAGGTCTTGAGAAAAGGTAAGAAAGTTGATGCTATTATATTAAGTATAGAACCAGAGACAGAAAGGATAGCACTTGGTATAAAACAACTCAAGCCTGATCCATGGCTTAAAGAGATACCAGAGAAGTTCAAGCTTGGTTCAGAAACAAAGGGGAAGATTCTTAGAGTTGCTGACTTTGGAATATTTGTTAAACTCGAAGGAGAGGTAGAGGGTCTTGTTTATTCATCTGAGATTGTCAGACCTTTATCAGAAAAACCTGAAGATTCAATAAAAGTAGGTGATGAGATATGGGTTAGGATAATAAAGTTAGATATAGAAGAGAGGAAGATAGGGCTCAGCATGAAAAATATAAAGAGGTTAGAAGGGTGAAGAAAGTATTACTTGCACTTCTTATTTTATTCTTTCTATTTATTATCACGGGAATACTCTTCATAATACTCCAAAAAAATATACCAATTGGGGACCGGATTGCCCTAATACGAATTGAGGGCATCATAGTGGATTCCAAGGATATAGTTGAAGAACTAAAACAATATGCAAAAGACCCTTCCGTAAAGGCGATCATTCTCCGTATAGACAGTCCTGGAGGTGCTGTAGCTCCTGCTCAGGAGATTTATGAAGAGGTAAAAAAAGCAATTTCAAAAAAGAAAATACTGGTTTCAATGGGCTCTGTTGCTGCATCAGGAGGATATTATGTTGCCTCACCTGCAACTAAAATCATTGCAAACCCTGGTACACTTACAGGCTCAATCGGTGTAATTATGGAGGTTCCCAATATAGAAGGTTTACTTAATAAGATTGGAATAAAGACAGAGGTGATTAAGAGCGGAAAACATAAGGACATCGCATCCGTGTTCAGAGGTATTAAAAAGGAGGAAAGAGAAATTCTGCAGGGTGTTATGGATAATGTCCATGAGCAGTTTATAAAGGCTGTTGCTGAAGGAAGAAAAATGCTTATTGATGATGTAAAAAAGATTGCCGACGGAAGAATTTTTACTGGTGAACAGGCACTTAAATTAGGTCTTATTGATGAGCTTGGAAACCTTGAAGATACAATACAAACTGCTGCAAAGCTTTCTGGTATAAAAGGGGAACCTGTTATAGTAAGCAAAAAAGAAGAGTTTTCTTTCGTTGACTTAATTAAGGGGAGGATGCCGAAGGAATTGTTTGACATCTTTCCTACTGTGAGATTGAAATACCTTTATGTCCCCTGATAGGTAAAAATTATGTTTCTCCAAAAAATTGCAAAAGGAAAAAAAGAATTGTATTAATAGGAAAAGAAACAATTCTTAAATGTTTAAGGTTTAATTTAGGGGGTTTTATGACAAAATCAGTTTTGATAGAAAAGGTTTTAGGAAAGTTTGGTAGCCTCACAAAAAAACAGGCTGAGATTGTTGTTGAGACTATCTTTGATACAATGAAAGAGGCGTTAAAAAAAGGCGAAAAGATTGAAATAAGAGGGTTTGGAAACTTCAAGTTAAAAAACAGAAAGCCAAGAATAGCGAGAAATCCAAAGACAGGAGTAAAGATTGAGGTACCAGCAAAGAGGGTTCTGCACTTTAAAGTAGGTAAAGCCCTTAAAGAGGAGATGAATTCAAAATAAGCTACATCATAATATCTGTCAGAAGATATTACTGAACTTTTTGAAAAGAAATTACCACTTTTTCTAAAAGATATTCACCATCCTTCTTTTAGAACCAAGAAGATAGAGGGATTAAGAGGTTCATCTATCTGGGAGGCATCATTGACCATGAGTTACAGATTTACATTTGAAATAGATAAAGAAGGTAAAATTATTTTTCG